>PBKX01000025.1 GCA_002722215.1 Flavobacteriales bacterium
AAAAATTAGAAGTTGCTGATTTAAAAAATTATAAAAAATTAGATCTTATTTATGAAATTTTAGACAAGCAAGCATTAGTACCACACGAATCAAAAAAAACATCATTCTGTAAAAACAGTAAAAAAAACAAATAAAAAAGAGACGAAGACAAAAGACATGAGTAAAAAAGACGTGAGCAAAAAAGATGTGAGCAAAAAAGATGTGAATGTCAAGCATCAAGAGAAAAGTTGGAATAAAACAAGGAAAACGCATTATGAAAAGGGATCTACATCTGATATTAAATCGGAGAAAAACAACACGGAATTAAATTACAATTTTGAATCTGAAGTAGTAGGCGAAGGTGTATTAGAAAAAATGGCTGATGGATATGGTTTTTTAAGATCCTCCGATTACAACTATTTAAATTCACCTGACGACATATATGTTTCTCAGTCACAGATTAAACTTTTTGGATTAAAAACAGGTGACACTGTTACGGGAGAAATTCGACCACCGAAAGAAGGTGAAAAATTTTTCCCACTAGTTAAAGTATTGAAAATTAATAATCTAGATCCCGCTTTGCTGAGAGATAGAGTTGCATTTGAGCACAAAACACCTTTATTTCCAGATGAAAAATTTAAGATTGTAGAAAAAAACTCAACTATATCAACGAGACTGATAGATTTATTTTCTCCGATTGGAAAAGGCCAGCGCGGACTGATTGTCGCACAACCAAAAACTGGGAAAACAGTCCTATTAAAAGAAGTTGCCAATGCAATCGCTGCAAATCATCCTGAAGTATACCAAATTGTCTTATTGATAGATGAAAGGCCTGAAGAAGTAACAGATATGGCTAGAACAGTGGCGGGAGAAGTCATTGCTTCTACATTTGATGAGCCAGCAGAGAGACATGTAAAAGTTGCAAACATAGTATTAGAAAAAGCAAAAAGAATGGTCGAATGTGGACACGATGTAGTCATACTACTAGACTCTATTACAAGGTTAGCGAGAGCATATAACACAGTCGCCCCTGCGTCTGGAAAAATATTATCTGGAGGTATTGATGCCAATGCATTACATAAACCAAAACGTTTTTTTGGTTCTGCAAGAAATATTGAAAATGGTGGTTCCTTAACAATTATTGCTACAGCATTAGTAGAAACCGGATCAAAAATGGATGAGGTTATTTTTGAAGAATTTAAAGGGACTGGAAATATGGAAATGCAACTTGATAGAAGTATTTCTAATAGACGAATTTATCCAGCAATAGATTTAATTAGTTCAGGAACTAGACGAGAAGACCTGCTAATTAGCAAAGAAAAAATGCAAAGAATGTGGATTTTAAGAAAGCATCTTGCAGATATGAAACCTATTGAAGCCATGGAATTTATTAAAGACAGACTAGAGGGCACAATCAATAATGAAGAATTTCTTATTTCCATGAATGGATAGAAATACTACATGAAGATAGATGTAATATCCAACCCTGAGAAATTACCGGAACTCATCATTAATAAATTAGTATGATCCAATTTTAAATTAGACAGATTTGCACGAAGTTGCTGAACATCCTCTATTACCGTAACATGATCATGGTTAATTAAATGGAGAATATAATCTGGATTAATTTCAGTTATTCTTTTTCTTTTTAATTCTTTTTTTGGAATATAAATAAAGACTTCATTACATTCCAAAAATATATTTGAATAGTTTGGAATAAAATCCTTATTCAAACTACTAAAAGTATGTAACTCTAAACATGCTATTAAATAACGATTAGGATATAATTCTCTAACCGCATTAATAGTTGCGGATACTTTCGAAGGAGAATGAGCAAAATCATAATAAACACAACTATGATTATCAATTTCTTTAATAAGATCTAACCGTTTAGACGCACCCTGAAAAGTTTGGATTGCTGTATAAAAATCTTGATCAGACACACCAAGTTGATCACATACAGATTTAGCTGCAGCAATATTACATAAATTATGTTGCCCAAAGACCGATAATGACAAACTCTTAGAATTAACAATTAAATTAAATTTACCATCTATCACTTCATATTCCGGCAAAGAATATGATTGAACAGAGGAGTGCTTGTTCTTTAAAAAAGATAATAGAAATGGATCATGCTTACAAAAAAAAATTTGCCCTGATGATTTAAGTACTTGTTTGCATACAGATTTAAAAGCACTTTGATAAGAATTTAAAGTAGGAAACACATTCACATGATCCCAAGAAACACCTGAGACAACTAAAATGTCAGCATGATAGTGGATAAATTTTGGAGTCACATCAATAGGAGATGATAAGTATTCATCACCTTCAATAATGATAATATCATTATTATCTAGTTTAACTTGATTGGACAATGCATTTATTCTTGCTCCAATTAAATAATCTAATGCAATATTATTTTGACTTAAAACATGTATAATCATTCCTGTAATAGTGGTTTTACCATGACTACCTGCAATGACAATACGTTTTTTTTGTTTTGAATAATTAAAAATAAACTCCGGAAAAGAAGAAATAGGAATATTTTTTTTTTGAGCTTCTAATAATTCAGGGTTATCAATTTTTGCATGCATCCCTAAAATAACTAAATCTAGTTTATCATGTATATTAGAAATATAAAACCCAAATTCTTTAGGTAATAAATTATACTTATTTAAGTTTGATTTAGCTGGGTCATAAATAAAATCATCTGAACCTGTAATGATATGACCATGCCTTTTTAATTCAATAGCTAAACTATGCATTATGCTTCCACCAATAGCAATAAAATGTATGTTCATTTAATAATTATTTAATGAATTATAATAATTAGGAAATCATATATATATTTACAATATAGTATAGCTTTATGAAAATACATGTAATAAATACTGGAAAATTTAAACTTGATGGCGGTGCCATGTTTGGAGTTGTACCCAAAACGATTTGGGCCAAAACAAATCCACCTGATGAAAACAATATGTGCTCTTGGTCGATGAGGTGTCTATTAATAGAATTTGACAACAAAAAAATTCTCATCGATACTGGCATAGGCAATAAACAAAGCGAGAAGTTTTTTAAACACTTCTATTTACACGGAGAAGATAGTTTAGAAAAATCCCTCGCGCAAATTGAAATAGATCCTGACGAAATTACTCATGTTTTTCTGACACATTTACATTTCGATCATTGTGGAGGTGCTATTATAAATAGAAATAATAAACATGAGATACTTTTCAAAAATGCCCAACACTTAACAAATAAAATACACTGGGAATTGGCTAATAATCCAAACGATCGCGAAAAAGCATCTTTTTTAAGAGAAAACTTTAATTTAATAGCAGAAAAAAAGAAATTGAAATTTATCAATGAAGGAAATTTATATAATGACATTGAAGTCCGATTTTTTCACGGACATACTGCTGGACAAATGATTCCAATCATTAATATCAAAAATAAAAAATTGGTGTTTACAGCAGATCTTATTCCATCAATTGGCCATATACCCTTACCGTATGTAATGGGATATGACACACAACCACTAATAACATTAAAAGAGAAAAAACACTTTTTAGACGAAGCCGTAAATGAAGGATATATTTTATTTTTAGAACATGACTATCATCATGAATGCTGTACTGTAAAAAAAACGGAACGAGGTGTTAGGGTAGATAAATATGGGTCGCTAAGTGAATTGCTGACCTAATTTTGACAATCCTGCCAATCTATCACAGTACTCCCTACACTGTCAATTAGATTCTGTAAATTTTTCAATTTTTTTGGCCCATTCCATCTATCCATAACTCGATGATTTTTAGAGCCCATATGGGCTTCCAGTATAACAGAAGGAATATCTGTAATATTAGAATTATATTCGTTTTCAAATGAGAAAAATTGACTAGCAATGAATTCTGATTTAATCATATTCAATATGTCTTCTGATAAAAAAGAAAAGAAACATCCAATTTTACTCACAAACATTTTACCTTCATATTCAATAGTTCCATTATTATAAATACTAATTATATATTGTGGACATGTACCATAGCAAGCTGTTCTTTCCATGACAATCAGTGGTAAGGATTGCGTATTATTTTTTAATAAGTGTGATTTACTGGTACAGCAATAAAAAGACAATATTATAATCAAGATATATAGTCTCATATTTATCTATTCTGATTTTTTGCTAATTCTTCTAATTTTTGTTGAAACTTAGATTTTTTAATTGGTTTTTTTTTATTCGCTTGCAACATCGCATATAGTTTATTGTCATCGAGACTTCTTCTTATTAATGCTTGTTGAGCAAAAGTAATTAAGTTGGCTAGAAAATAATAATAACTTAAGGCAGAGGAATAATTATTCATTACAAATAAAAAAATTAATGGCATAGCATACATAACATACTTCATTTGTGGCATTTGAGCACTACTAGAAGACATTTGATTAGAATAGAACATTTGTAAAACTGTTGCAAAAGTCATTAGTAAAGCAAATAAACTAATATGATCCCCATATAATGGGATATTAAATCCTAGATCTAGGATAGAGTCATAGCTCGATAAGTCATCTGCCCATAAAAAGGGTTGTTGCCTTAATTCAATAGAAGCTGGGAAAAATCTAAATAAAGCTATCAAAATGGGCATTTGTAATAACATGGGCAAACATCCTCCAAGTGGATTAACACCAGTTTTCCTATATAGATTCATATGGGCTTGTTGACGTTGCATTGGATCTTCAATTTTTTCATTTATGGCATCTATTTCAGGCTTGAGAACACGCATTTTTGCCATCGATAAGTATGAACTCTTGGTAGGAATAAATAATATCATTTTAATAACAAGTGCAATAATTAGTATAATAATTCCATAATTCAATCCGAAATTTTCTAAAAAATTAAACATTGGAATAACTAAAAATTGGTTAACCCAACCAAAAACACCCCACCCTAACGGGACTAAAGATTCAAATCCTTTATCAAAGGACTTTTATAAAGAATACTTATTAGGAAGAAAATAAAAACTAAATCCATATGCATTTTTCTTATTATCATATTCGATAGAAAATTCTGACCTTAACTCTTTCACCGAATTGATATTATCAGGTTTTTTAGAGCTAATAGTTGCTGACTGGAAAGCATGTTCTGAATAAATAATAGTAGAGAAAAATTGTTGTTTATTTGCTATCCAGATAGGTGCATCAATTTGCTTTTCTGTATCCTTAACTAAAGATAATTGCTTAGAGGACTTATTATTAAAAGAATAGTTAATAGTAGTAGCATTTCTTTCATGATCTAAATTCTTTTCAAGCTGATTGATCTTTTGGTTCCATGTTAATTTTTCTGGCTCTATATAACTATCCTTTTCAACTATCAAAATTTGAAAATTAAGTTGATAACTATCTGGAATAAGCTCATATACAAAAGAAAATCCATTTTGATTTTGATCCTCAAATTGAAAAGAGATTTGATTTTTATTATGATTAATATTTTTAAAAACTAACTGATCTGTATGAATTTTTTGTTTTTTTAAGAAACAAGTGAAATTAAAATTTAGATCTTCAACAATTTTTAAATTTTTCTTATCATAAGTATAATAGTCTTTTAGAATAACTTCTTTAATAGAACCTCCGTAATTTGAGATTTTAATAGTTAATAAATTATTAGATAATTCATATATTTTTTCATCTTCTTTTGAAAGAGTAGACTTAATTATTTCTTCTTGTGTGAATTCAGAAATTGGATTTGCAACTGTATTATTTTGATGCGTAATATCAGATGCGTTAATAGGATCTGATTCTATTTCTGTTGGATTAGATATTTGATTTAAATTAAACCAAATAAGAATACCAAAAATCAAAAGTAAACCAATAAAAAAATTACCGTCAAAGCCCTTTTGTTCCATAATCACTTATTTAATAAACTTGCATTTATAAAAGATGTAAAAAGAGGATGGGGCTGTATAAAAGAACTTTGATATTCTGGATGAAATTGAACACCTACAAACCAAGGGTGATTCTTAACCTCAATGATCTCAACTAAATTTAAATCTTCATGATACCCAACTAAATCCATCCCATGTGAGACTAATTGTTCAGCATAATCATTATTTAACTCATATCTATGCCGATGTCTTTCTTCAATATATTCATTTTGATATGCATCATAACATTTTGAATTCTTGTCTAATTTGCAAACATATGTGCCTAAACGCATAGTTCCTCCTTTATCAACAACCTCAATTTGTGTTTTCATTAAATCTATAATTGGATATTTAGTCTCTGTATTCATTTCAACTGAATGAGCCGTTTTATAGCCACACACATTCCTAAAAAACTCAATCACTGCAACCTGCATCCCTAAACAAATCCCTAAAAAAGGAATATTATTTTCTCTAATATATTTAACAGCAATTAACTTGCCATCTATTCCTCGGCCTCCAAATCCAGGAGCAATAATCACACCATGACAATCGCGCATCTGATTTGCAATATTCCGAGAATTAATTTTTTCAGAGTGTATCCATTTAATCAAAATCCCCTTTCCGAGAAATGCGCTAGCATGTATTAAGGACTCATAAATTGACTTGTATGAATCTTTAAGCTCAACATATTTTCCAATAATAGCAATTGTTAATTCTTTTTCAGCATCTTTAAACTTCTTTAATCTTTTTTTCCAAATCACATTATTAATCCTATTGATTTTTTGAATGCCTAACTTCTCAGCGACTACAGCATCTAATTTTTGTTGCAACATTAATAATGGCACTTCATATATTGTTTCGGCATTAATGGACTCTATCACTGAATTATAATCAACATTACAAAATAATGCGATTTTCTGTTTCACACTATCATTGAGTGTATGTTCTGTTCTACAAACAATAATATCTGGTTGAACTCCAGATTGCAACATCGTTTTGACAGAATGTTGTGTTGGCTTAGTTTTTAGTTCTCCTGTTGAAGACAGAAACGGCAGCAATGTGAGATGTATGACCGCAACATCATTTTTCCTTTCAAATTTAAATTGCCTAAGTGCTTCTATATAAGGCAAAGATTCTATATCACCAACTGTACCACCAATCTCTACAATAATGATTTGAAATTTTTTTTGAGTTTCTAATAAAAGAATTCTACGCTTAATCTCATCTGTAATATGAGGTATAACCTGTACCGTTTTTCCTAAAAAGTCACCTTTTCTTTCTCGCTCTATCACACTTTTATAGATACTCCCTGTTGTAACATTATTCAGTTGTGATGTTGGTATATTTAAAAATCTTTCATAATGACCTAAATCCAGATCTGTTTCCGCACCATCTTTTGTGACATAACATTCACCATGTTCATATGGATTTAAAGTACCAGGATCTACATTTAGATATGGATCTAATTTTAAAATAGTTGTGCTATATCCTCTTGATTTAAATAGATTCCCTAAGGAAGAGGCAACAATCCCCTTTCCTAAAGAGGATGTAACTCCACCAGTTACAAAAATAAAATTAGATTTAGACATTAGAGAAACGTTTCCCGAATTTACAAAACTATATCGATTATAATAACAATTATTATAAATAATCTATTTTTAAAAAATCCAATTTATGCCAACACTAGGTATAATAGGTAATTGATCTACACGAATCGCATTAATTCTATCATAATAAAAAATATTATTTCTATTATATAGATTAGTAACACCAACAGACCACTCCAAAGTCCCATATTTGCCAAAATCAGATGTTTTTTTAATTGATAGATCTAATCGATGGTAATCTGGCAGTCTTCCAGAATTCAAATCCGAATATATAATGCCTAGATCACCATTTAAAATATTAATATCTGTATTGGGTGTTGCTAAATTAAGTTCCTCATAATATGCTTGTGTCTTAGTAAATGGAAAGCCAGAACCGTAATTCCATCTTACACTAAACTCCCAGTTCTTTGTTTTGCCATATAAATAAGAAAAAACTATATTGAAATTATGTCTACGATCATAATGAGGGGAATAAACTTGCATCTCATCTTCTCTTTCTACAACACCATAAGAGTAGACTGTCCATAAATTAATTCTGTCATTAATATATTTGATCAAAACATCAAAACCCGATGCCAATCCCCTCTCTACAATAAACTCTTTCTTCAAATAATCTGGTTCATTCTCAAACTCAGGGATGTCATCAAAAATTTGATTCTTATTTTCAGCTATTAATTGCGAAAAATCTTTAACATACCCTTCTATATTGAAATCTAAATGATTATTCACATCATATTCGAAACCAACAATGTAATGAATACTTTTTTGTAAAGCAGAAGTTATCTCTTCTCCATTAAAAAACTGAGGAAGACTAGTTGTACTAGATAAAAATCCAGAAAATAAATTAACCACATCCCTTTCACTAGAGGTAGATAAAAGATTTTGAGAAAATATACCGAATGACGCCTTCATTCTAATATATTCATTTAAGTTATACTTTAAACCTAATCTTGGCTCAATGGACGTTTCTCCTAAAGATGTATAATTTTGAATTCTCAGACTAGGATCTAGTATGAGCCTAGTATCATTATATTTATAATTAATATATCCAGCAAATTCTGTCGAATGATCTTCTGGATCAATTAAAGTTCCTATTGAGTTTCTAAAATTTAATTTAGTTGTATAACCTAAAATTTCAACACCATATTTTGCTTGATGCTTTTGGGATATAAAATATGAAAAATCTAAACCCAGATTAAATCCATCAATCACACTATTATTTCGAGGCGCACCAAAATTTTCCTCGAAAATATCATACTTTGAATACGACATTTTACCCTCAACCAACATTTTAGCAGAAGAAGGTATTAAAACAATATTAGTTCCAAATCCATAATTCAGCCATCCAATTTCTGTTAAATTCACATAGTTTACATTGTCATTAAACCCAAAACCATATATATTGACTTTACTCCCATTTTGGCTAAAAAAAGAAAGTTTACCATAAAAATCTGAAAAGGAATATGGAAGCCCATTATCTGATAAATAAGAATAAAATGACTTTGAAGTTTGATCTAAATAAGATGCTTTTGAACTTAAAATAAAAGAATTAGAAATATTATTGTTAACTGAATGGAATAGAGGACCCTCTAATAACAATTTACTTGAAAATGTATTAGCTGATAATTTGCCGGCTAATCGCTTTTTATTACCATCACGTGTTTGAATATCCATTATTGATGAAATACGTCCACCATATTGAGCACCAAAACCACCAGTATAAACATCAGCCTTTTTAATTAAATCTGTATCAAAAACAGAGAAAAAACCAATTGAATGAAAAGGACTATATATTGTCATACCATCTAACAAAACCTTATTATGAATTGGAGCTCCACCACGAATATAAAGTTGCCCACCTTGATCACCAGTAAAAATTACACCAGGTAAAACTTGTAAAAATTGTGCTATATCTGGTTCACCACCAATACCAGGTAATTGTTTGATAGTTTTAGTAGTTAATTTGAGTACTGAAACATTCACCTCGTTTTTTCTATCTTCCCGTTGAGCATTAAGATTAATGTTGTTTAACTGGGTAGACTGTTCATTTAAATAAATCTTAATAGGATCTAGATTTTTCTGAAAAACATCTACATCAATCAATAAAGTTTCATAACCAATATAACTGATCTTTATTTGATAATTCCCAAAAGGGATCTCAGGGATAATAAAAAGGCCATTAATATCTGAAACAGCATAAAAATCAGAATCATTTACCAAAATAGTAGCACCCATGACAGGCTCTAATACTTCATCATATACAATACCTCTAATGGTTCCATTTTGAGCCACCAAAAAAAGAGGAAATACAAATACCAGAATAATTAATCTAAAAAAAATAGCATTCCTTTTCATGAGGATCAAAGATATTATAACATTTTGAATAAACAGACTATATCAAATAAAATTAAGCATAAAGTATATCTATAATTAATCCCTCAAGTAAATGATCCGTAGAGCTACCCGAAATCCCCTTACATCTTAAGTCATATTCTTTTAATAAAGATATAATTCTAATACAATCTTCAAAAGAATAGTTCAAACAAGCTGACTTATAGGTGGAAATAAAAAAAGGATGAACTTTTATTTTTTCCGCGATGTATTTTTCTGAATTAGAATCTAAAGTATGGATTATGATTAATTTAGAGAAAAACGAGAACAATATACCAACGATAGAGATTAATGGAAATTTATTTGGATTAGTTGAAAAATAATTTACAATAGAGATGATTTTGTTTTTATCTTTTTCCGCAATTGCATTTTGTAATTCAAAATTATTATATTCTCGATGAATACCAATATGCTCTTGCACATCCGATGCTGTGATGATACCATCTGACACTATTTTGGATAACTTATCAATTGAATTTGAAAGTTTTGATAAATCTGTTCCTAATTGATTAATTAAAAGTTTTTCAGCAGATTTATCAATTTTAATATTTTTTTCAGACAATTGATTATCTATCCATTTTGAAATTTGGGAACCATATATTTTTTTGCTTTCTATTAACAATCCTGTATTTTGAAATAGCTTAACCCACTTTTTTCTTCTATCAATATTTTTTTTCTTATACGAAAGAACAAAAATAGAGGTTTCAACAGGATTATGAAGATACTGTTCCAACTCATTAATTTTATCCATTTTATCAGCGTCTTTTAAAACGAGCAATTGCTGTGAGCCTATCATCGGAAAAGATTTCAACGCGCCAATTAAAGAAAACACATTAGTATCTTTACCATAAAAGGTTTTTTGATTAAAACTTTTATCAGAATCTGGAATAGTATATTTCAAAAAGTACGATTCAATTTGATCAATAAAAAAATCTTCTTCTCCAAATAAAAGATAATTTTTCTTAGATAGACATTGAGTCTTAATAGATTGTAAAATCGATTGAATATTCATTAATTGATTAAAAATAAAAAATAAAATAATTAAATTAACACTATTAAGCTAATTAGATAAATGAAAATAAAAATCGAAAATGGGAAAGAATATATTTTTGATATAGTAAGACGCAAATATATCCGAAATCAGCCAGAAGAATGGGTTCGACAAAATATAATTCAATACTTGCATGAAGAAAAAGGATACCCTATTTCTTTAATGGGAATTGAAAAAAAAAATGAAATAAATAATATAAAAAAACGATGTGACATAGTCTGTTATGACACAAAGGGACAGCCCTTATTATTAGTTGAGTGCAAATCCCAAAACAGTAAGCTAAAAGCCGAAACTTTCAATCAAACTATTAGTTATCAAAGAACATTAAAGGCAAAATACCTGTTAATCACAAATGGCCAAGAACATTTTTGCTTTCATATAACAAGAAAGAAGTTAATATTCCTCAATCAAATTCCATCTTATCAAAAGATTAAGTAAGAAGCTTACTCTATTGAATGAGTATCATTTTGAAAAAAAAATAAATACAATGACGCTGATGACAACATTATAATTGGCACCGCGACTAATAAGCCAACAATCAAACTAAAAAATCCAACTAATAATAAAAAACCCATAACAGCGAGAAATCCAACAAGTGAAAAAACATGTCCATCTGAAATTTCCCAACTCATTTTAATAGCTTGATCAAATGTCACATTTCTATCTACTACGAGATATTGAGCAAACATCAACCGAGCCATAATGTAAATGCCTGGTGCAATTAAAAAAACAAAGCCAATAAACATTAGTATTCCTGACGCAACAGTAACAAGAAAATACTGAATAAATGTAGTGAGATTAATACTGAATAAATCATCGACAGTAACCGACTCACCACGACTAAATTTAATATACATTAATAATATAGAAGCAGACAAATAACTGCTGATTATAATAGCAAGAATACCGACAGCATTCCAGTCAAAATTAAAGTTTTCAGGGTCTATAGAAATTGGATTAAACGAACCAGCTAAAGAGCTTAATAAAGTAATACATATCCAAAAAAAAGGTTTTTCTGTAAATTTAATCCAAGCGGTTTCTACAAGTTGATCAATGGAGAAAAAAGTTTTTGACATAACTATGATATAATTTAAATATTTAAAATAAAGTTAAGATTTTCTGCGCAACAATATATATAACATATATTGAATAAAGAATTTTAATAAATGTGCCAAAAAGAAAACCTAGTAAAGCACCAAACGCAACTCTAATAGCTTGTTTTTTTTCTTTATTATCAATCAAAGCACCAAAAAAAGCACCAAGAAAAGGCCCAATAATCAATCCAATTGGAGGAAAAAACAAACCAATCAAAACACCAAACATAGTCCCATAAATAGAATTCTTTTGGCCCCCAAATTTTCTGACTCCAAAGAGCTGGAAAATATAATCTGAAAAAAACACTAATACTGTAGCAACAGTATATATAAAAATTTCATTATTAGAAAAATTAAGATCACTAAAAAAATACAATAACAATATACCTAGATAAGTTATTATTGGACCTGGAATGATTGGCAATATAGCCCCGATCAATCCTATCAGGAAAAATAAGAATGCAATAATAATAATTAACAAATCCATGGGGCAAAGATAGTTATATACTAACAATTGTATACAAGTCTAATTTTCTTTTTATTAACTTTACAACTAATTATCGAAATTACATGAAAACTCATCTTAATAATATTTCTCCTATTGATGGAAGATATGCCAGGCTAACAAAAGAACTAAATACTTATTTTTCAGAATCTGCACTAATAAAATACCGTATCTATATAGAAATCGAGTACTTTATTGCCTTATGTGATTCCGGATTATCCGAATTAAAAGGTATAAAAAAGAAAGATTTAATGAAAATAAAAAATATATATTCTGATATTAACGATGAAGACATTGACGAGATAAAAAAAATTGAATCAATTACAAATCATGATGTTAAAGCTGTAGAGTATTTCATAAAAGAAAAATTTGAACAACTAAACTTAAATAATCAAAAAGAATTCATCCATTTTGGACTAACATCCCAAGATATTAATAATACTGCTACACCATTATTATTAAAGGACGCCCTACATAATTGCTTTTATCCACAATTAAATTTATTAATTAAAACACTCTATGAATTAAGCAAAAAATGGAAGAATATTTCGATGCTTGCTCGTACACATGGACAGCCAGCATCACCCACAAAACTAGGAAAAGAAATTAGTGTTTTTAAAGTAAGAATTGAAGAGCAACTAAATCAGTTATTAAAGATTCCTCATTCTGCGAAATTTGGTGGAGCAACTGGAAATTTAAATGCACACTATGCAGCATATCCAAAAAAAGATTGGCATAAATTTGCAAAAGAATTCTTAGCTGATATTGGATTAAAGCGTTCTTATCCAACAACACAAATTGAGCATTATGATAATTTAGCTGCTCAACTTGACAATATTAAACGAATAAACACTATTCTTATTGATCTTTGTCGCGATATTTGGATATATATATCGATAAATTACTTTAATCAAAAAATAAAAAAACACGAAGTGGGCTCATCCGCCATGCCACACAAAGTCAATCCAATCGACTTTGAAAATGCGGAAGGTAATTTAGGAGTAGCAAATGCATTACTATCTCATTTATCCGAAAAATTACCCATTTCAAGATTACAAAGAGATTTGTCTGACTCAACAGTTATGAGGAATTTAGGTGTCCCGATAGCACATACTATCATTTCTTATAAAGCCATTTTAAAAGGACTAAATAAATTAATTGTAAATGAAGAAAAAATTTCTGAAGAATTAAATTATAATTGGGTAATTATATCAGAGGCTATTCAAACGATACTTAGAAGAGAGGGAATTAAAAACCCATATGAACAACTCAAAAAACTTACAAGACAAAATATTAATATTACAGAAAATGACATTCATAAATTTATTGAATCTTTGAAAATATCGGATGAAATCAAACAAGAACTGAGAAAAATAACACCAACAAACTATACTGGAAAATCTTAACTAAATTTATTTACAAATTCCTGGGAGATAGTTTCTCCTATCGACAAACATGCTGTAGCTGCTGGTGATGGCGCATTTAAAACATGTATATTCCTACCACTAGTAACAATTTTAAAATCATCTATCACATCTCCATGTTTACCCAATGCCATAGCTCTGACACCGGATCTCCCTGGAACAATATCATTCATTGTTAGTGATGGAATAAGTTTTTGCAGATTACGTAAAAAAATTGTTTTTGAATATGCTTTTACAAATTCATTAAACCCAAACCTCCAATGATTTTTAAATAATCTCCATGTGCCAATATAACTAAGTGCATCTATGGTGTCCCTAAAGCTAAAATCTGCTTTATTATATCCCTCTCTTTTAAATGTAAATACTGCATTTGGCCCACACTCTATTTCACCGGTTGTCATCCTAGTAAAATGAACACCTAAAAAAGGAAATTCAGGATTTGGGACTGGATAAATTAAATTATTAACTTTGTGTTTTGCATCCTCTGTTAAAATATAATAATCACCCCTAAAACCGACAATTTTTAAATCCAAGCTCAAATGATCTTTTTTTGCTAAACGATCTGAAAATAATCCTCCACAAAAAATAATATTTTTACATTTATATATATGATTTTTGGTAATAACCGTAGATAGTAATTCTGAGACAGTAAAATCAATCACCTCGGACTTTGTTAACACCTTACTAGAGGGATTGATGCTTGTAATTAAATCAGCTAATTTATGAGCTACTTCTTTATAATCTATAATTCCTGTTTCGGGAACTAATATTGCTCCCACTCCAAAAACAGAGGGTTCAATTTCTTTAATTTGATCTGAATCAAGTATTTCTAAACCTTTAAGTCCATTTTCTACACCTCGCTGAAAAAGAGTAGGCAACACATGTTTTTCTTTGTTATTAGTTGCAACCACTAACTTTCCACACACATCATGTTTTATTTTATGTTGTTTTGCAAAATCTACTAATTCTCGCCTTCCTAAGACACAATTTTTTGATCTTAATGATCCTGGCTTATAATATAAACCTGAATGAAGCACGCCTGAATTTCTGCCACTTTGGTGAAATGCAACATATTCTTCTTTTTCAAGTAATAGTATTCTTTTTTCTGGCATTTTCTTTTGGATTTTAAATGCTGTTGAAAGACCAACTAACCCTCCCCCGACAACTATAACATCAAAATGATTATCCATAGAAATAGTAAATTAAATACTTAATCGTAAAGCCTTAAAAAAACCAATACCTAATAAAAAAAATACCGCGACTATCAATAAACCTGCTTGCTGAGTACCAAAAGCCGATGTTAAAATACCAAAAAATAAAGGCCCAACAAATGAAGTGGCTTTCCCTGAAAATGCATAAAATCCAAAAAATTCATTTTTTTTAGAATCTGGTGTTAGCCTAGCCATCAGAGATCTGCTTCCTGATTGATTTGGGCCCTGCATTAGACCAATAAATATACCAGCAATCCAAAATAAAACTTTCGGATTTATTATAGCCTGCAAGTCCTTTGGTACACAAATTAATCGATTACAATCAAAAAAAGGCGCTAAAAATGCTAACAATACTGATAAAAATAAGACCCATAATGTGATATTTAGCATTCGAAAAACACCTATCTTATCTTCAAGGTACCCAAATAAAAACGAGCCTATACAAGCTGAAATATTTAACACAATGCCTAAAATCAATACTTCTAAAAAAGTAAATCCAAGATGGCCTGCATATACACCACCAAATGCGAAAATCGTAATTAATGCATCATTATAAAACAACCTTGCAATTAAAAATTTAACAATAGATTTATGAGAAGAAATATTTCGAAAAGTGGAAATAATAGAATTAAATGAACTTTTAAAATGTTTGCGGAATCCACGTTCAGGCTTTCTGTCTTTTAAATAAATAAATGTTGGGAAACTAAACACACAAAACCAAAGGGCAACCAATAAATTAATATATCTAACATGATCTAAATTATTAGACACGTCAAATAAAGCTAACGAAAGAGCTAATGAAAATAACCCCCCGACAAATCCTAAACCCCAAGCATAACCAGAAATTTTGCCTATATTTTTATTAGTTGATAGATCTGATAAATATGAATTGCAAAATACTGTTCCAAATTCAAATCCAATATTTGCAATAACAAAAACAATTAACGCTATAATTGAAACATGTATCTCAGTAGTACCAATAATAAAATTTTGACCAGGCTCAAAGAAATATAACCCAACTGTAGCCAATATACATATATAGGTTGATAGTATTAAAAATAATTTTCGATATCCACCTGAATCAGCTAACGCTCCTAATATAGGTGAAAGGAAAGACACAAAAATTGCTGTTACTGCAACACCTAAAGACCATAATGAAGTGCCAATAATATCATTTTTTGCTAATACTTCGACAAAGAATTTGCCAAAAATAAAGGTCAAAATCAATGTAGTAAATGGTTGATTGGCAAAATCATACATTGACCAAGCAATAATTTCTTTATTTTTTTTTATATCCAAAATTATTCTAATTACTGATTTTTAAAGTATCATAAATAACAAAATCATTAAAATCAATTATTGATTTTATATCATCAATATATAATTGTCGCCTTTCCGAATAACTAGTCAAATAATTTATTAGCTTATACACATCATCCGAAATTACTCTTTGTTTTCTAAACTCAGAATAAACATTAACTGTTGCTAAGATACGCAAGTAATCTGAAATAGATTCTAAAATACTATTATACTTCTTAACATAGACTAGTGAATCATTAGTAGCTTGTATGCTTTGCTCATTCTTTCCATATGAATGAATACCAAATAAATTAAAACCTTCTACAAAGAACCGAGAAGTCCCCCAACCCGATTCTATAGCAGCCTGTGCAATAATAATAGAGTTAGGTTGTTCCGTTAAACATAATAACAATTCATATGGAGTGGTGCAATTACAATAATGATATAAAGATTCTGTTTTTTTGTTTAGATATATATTATCAAAATTATCAAGAACATAATTATATGCTGTTTTAATTTTAGATTTTTCAATCAATATAGATGGTAAAATTAAATCAATAAATTTTTGCTTACGGTTATATGTAGATAAGTGTGATAAATCTGGCACTTGATTATATGTCCAAAATTCTAATGAATCCATGTTTAACGAACGTATATCAGAAGGATTGTCAATATCCAATAACAATGGCTTTAGATTAGATTTAAATAATGACTGAGAAAATAAAGGACATGAAATAATTATGAATATTAACTTTATTAATAAGTGTCTTATTGTAATTGGAATCGATTTGATTCCATAAACATTCCTGACAGAATGATTAAAACCATATGTTATCAATTCCATTTTTATCATTGATAAAAAAATATTTAATATGAAAGTAGATGCCCTGGCTTCGAAGTCATTTGCTTGATTGGAGGCGCAAAACGAGTTAATTTTATACCCTTAATGGCTTCTTTATATTCTTTCAGTGTAGGAGTTCTCCCAAGTATTGCAGATAACACGACGACTGGAGTAGAAGCCAATAATGATTCTCCCTTTTTACGATCAGAATCTTTTACCACCCGTCCTTGAAAAAGTCGTGTCGACGTAGCCATCACACTATCACCCTTTTCAGCTTTCTCTTGATTACCCATGCAAAGATTGCATCCGGGTCTTTCAAGATATAGAATATTATCATATTCAAGACGAGCAGTAGCCTTCGGTGCTAAATCATTAAATTCAAAACCAGAATATTTTTGAAGGATTTCCCAATCACCTTCTTCTTTCAGTTCATCAATAATATTATATGTAGGTGCTGTTAAGACCAATGGCGCTTTGAACTCAACTCTACCAGAGTTTTCTTCTAGATTTTTTAACATTTTAGCAACAATCTTAATATCTCCTTTATGAACCATACAGGATCCTACAAAACCTAAATCTATATGTTTTTCCCCCTCATAGAAAGAAAGTGGACGAATGGTATCATGTGTGTAGCGTTTAGATATATCCTCATTATGCACGTCTGGATCTGCAATCATTGGCTCATCAATAATATCTAAATCTACTATAAATTCAGCATAGTACTTTGCATTTTCATCAGGTTGAAGAGGCGGTTTTTTACTAGATTTGATTTGATCAATTCGATGATTAGCTTTATCAATCAATCCTTGAAGGACATTATTCTTATTATCCATTCCTTTTTTAATCATTATTTGAATTCTCTGTTTGGCAATATTTAAAGATTGTATTAATGTGTTATCTTGAGAAATACATATAGATGCCTTTGCCTTCATTTCAGCTGTCCAATCAGTAAAAGTAAAAGCTTGATCGGCAAGAAGGGTTCCAATGTGAACTTCAATGACTCTCCCCTGAAACACATTTTCTCCATCAAACTTCTTAAGCATCTGACTCTGTGTAGCATGTACAACATCACGAAAATCCATATGATCTTTCATTGCTCCTTTGAAAGTCACTTTAACAGATTCGGGTATTGGCATCGATGCTTCACCTGTAGCCAATGCTAGTGCTACCGTTCCGGAATCCGCTCCAAAAGCAACACCTTTTGACATTCTAGTATGAGAGTCTCCGCCAATAATGATAGCCCAATCATCCACAGTGAGATCATTTAAAACTTTATGAATGACATCCGTCATTGGATGATAATTGTTCTCTGGATCACGTGCTGTTATCAGTCCAAAGTTATTCATAAAACGCATAAGCCTTGGTATGTTTTCTTGTGATTTTATATCCCATACAGAAGCAGTGTGACAACCTGATTGATAACCCGCATCAACGATAGGTGAAATGATGGTAGCAGCCATCATTTCTAATTCTTGAGCAGTCATTAATCCAGTAGTATCTTGAGAACCTACAATATCTACCCTAACACGCACATAAGAACCTGCATGAAGGATATTGCCAGTATTACCAACAGCATTTTTATTAAAAATCTTTTCAACCGCTGTAAGTCCTTGATTTTTACTAGAAATTTCTTTAGATTTTGCAAAAACAGGCATCAACTCTAAACCCAGTACTTTTGTAGCAAAGGCTTGTAGTTTTTTACCAAAAACAACAGCATATGAGCCCCCAGCTTTCATAAACTCCATTTTTTGCGGTGTGAAAGATGATGAAACATCTATTAATTCCTGTTCACCGTTATAGAGTTTTTTTGTTTTAGTATTAATTGTAAGAATCGTACCTGTATCTACAGAGTAGATTTTCTCTAAAATAGGCTCACCGTTATCATCAAGAATAAGCTGACCATCTGAGTCATACTTTTTCTTCCAATTTTTTAAATCTAATCCAATCCCACCAGTTACTCCTACAGTTGTGAGAAATATTGGAGATATACCATTAGTACCTGCTACTATTGGAGAAATGTTGATAAATGGGATATACTTGCTAGCTTTTGTTCCAATCCACAGTGCCACATTATTTACACCTGACATTCTAGAAGAACCTACACCCATAGTACCTTTTTCAGCAATTAACATGATTCTTTTATCAGGATGTTTTGCTTGTAATGCTAATAGTGCTTTTTGCTGTTCTTTATTGTGCTCAAACATACATTGTCCATGTAGTTGTCGATCAGATCTTGAGTGCGCATCTCCACCTGGTGACAATAAATCAGTTGAGATGTCTCCTACACCAGCAACAAAAGTAACAAGTTTAATTTCTGTTGGAATTTCTGGTAATTTAGTAAAGAATTCTGCTTTTGCATAACTTTCAAGAATCTCTTTAGATGTGACATTACCTGCTTTGAATGCTTGTTCTAAACGATCCATATCTGCTTCATAAAGAAACACTTGTTTCTTTAAAACCTTAGCAGATGCTTTTGCATGAGTAGTATCTGTACCTAATGCAAAATCTAATAACACTTTAATAGAAGGGCCTCCTTTCATGTGAGATAACAATTCAAAAGCAAAAGACGGAGAGATTTCTTTTATTACAGATTCCCCTAGAATAATCTGCTTTAAAAAGTTTGCCTTCACATTAGCAGCAGGTGTAGTGCCAGGCAACACATTATAAATAAAAAAGTTTAAAGAATCGACTCTATGAATATGATTGGAATCTTGGATTTGGGAAACAACTTCACTTAACAGTTCCGCATTATCAATTGGTTTTGGATCAAGATTTTGACTCTTTCTTTCTTTAATCTCATCTAAGTATTCACTATATAAGCTCATAAATAACTGTACAAATCTATCTCAACTTCAATTAAAAACTACTCCGATGCTACCTCAAATGACAGGGATGCCTTTAAGTCTCTATGTAGCCGTATTGTAGCCGAGAACGAACCCACTGTTTTAATGGTATTTGCCCCATTAATAATGATGCATTTTTTCTCTATATCAATGTCTTCTTTTTTTAATTCTGCTGCAATAGAAGCTGTAGTCACAGAGCCAAATAATTTTTGATCTTCTCCGACTTTAGACTTTATAATCAATTCTAAAGACTCTATTTTTTTCTTAATTGACTCTAGCTCTGATATGATTTTTTGATTTTTTTGCTCTTTTTGCTTTAAATTCTCTTGTAGAATTTTTTTCTCTGAATTAGTAGCAATAACAGCTAACCCATTCGGGACAAGATAGTTTCTTCCATAACCTGGCTTAACTTTTACCAAATCATCTACAAAACCTAAATGTTCTACATCTTTTTTCAGTATAACTTCCATAAGAATTATTTTAATAAATCTGAAACATATGGTAAAAGAGCAATCTGACGAGCTCGCTTAACAGCTTGTGCTACTTTTCTTTGAAACTTTAATGAATTACCAGTAATTCGCCTAGGCAAAAGTTTACCTTGTTCATTTAAAAATCGCATCAAAAAGTCTGGATCTTTATAATCGACATACTTGATCCCCATTTTTTTAAATCGACAATACTTCTTTTTTGTAGTCAATTCTACTTTAGGAGGACTTAAAAAGCGAACTTCGCTATTTGTTTTTTGTTGTATTTCAATCATTTTGCTTTTACTTGTTCTTTGTTTCTTCTATTCTTAGCATATTCAGTAGCATGTTTATCTAATTTCACAGTTAAGAATCTCATAACTCTCTCATCCCTCTTTAACTCAATCTCAAGGCTTGAAATTGAATCAGGGCTTAATTTAAATTCAAACAAGACATAAAATCCTGTTTTTTTATTTTGAATAGAGTACTTCATTTTTTTTAGGCCCCATAATTCACTGGAAATTAATTCACCCTTAGAAGAAGTTACTAACCCCACAAACTTATCCATAGAATCTTTAACTTGTTCATCTGAAAGGACAGGGTTTAATATCAAAACTGTTTCATAATTATTCATAATGCCAAAACTCGTTAAAATTACATTTTATCAAAAATGGACCGCAAAGGTAATGATTACTATCGTAATAAACAAAGTTAATTGATAAATGATGATAATATATTTTTTTTCACTAATTTGTAAATCATAATAATTTGTAGAAAAATTTTATATTTATCTAAAAAGATGTCCGAAAAAGAATGAGTGAATACTTAGTCTCAGCCCGTAAATATAGACCATTAAATTTTGATGATGTTATTGGGCAACAACATATCACACAAACATTAAGCAATGCTATTTCTAATAACCAAATTGCTCATGCATATCTTTTTTGTGGACCACGGGGAGTCGGAAAAACAACTTGTGCAAGAATTTTTTCATCTCTAGTAAATAATAACCATCAATCTGAATATAATGTGTTTGAGTTAGATGGCGCATCAAACAATAGTGTCGATGATATACGAAATTTAATCGAGCAAGTTAAGATACCTCCTCAAATAGGAAAATATAAAGTGTATATTATTGATGAAGTACACATGTTGTCAAAAGCGGCATTTAATGCCTTTTTGAAAACACTAGAGGAACCACCTAAACATAGCATATTTATACTTGCAACAACAGAAAAAGAAAAAATTATTCCCACGATTCTTTCAAGATGTCAAATATTTGATTTTAAGAGAATTTCAAATACTGAGATACAAAAATACCTGTCACAAATAACCATTAAGGAAAATATAAAAGTCGAGAACTATACTTTACAATTGATAGCAGATAAATCAGACGGATCATTAAGAGATGCATTATCTATATTTGACAGAATACATACATTGTGCAACACAGATTGGGAACATGAAAAAGTTAGTAAAATTCTATTGTGTTTAGATACAAAATTTTGCATCAATTTACTTGATGATATTATTGCAAAAGATATTCCTAGCACTTTAATGAAAATCAACACTATTCTTGAGAAAGGATTTGACAGTAAAGAAATTATTAGATCTTTAATGTCACACTTTAGAAATCTTATAATTATAAAAGACAGTGCAACCACAACTTTATTAATTGATGAAGAAAAAGAAATACTCCATGAAATGAAAGTACAATCAGAAAAACTTTCAACTAACCATATACTATTAGCATTAAATTGTCTCAATGAATGTGACAATCAATATGAAAAATCCATCAATCCACGTTTTTTAGTAGAGTTATGCATAATGCAGTTATGTTCTTTATCGGATGAAGTTAAAAAAAAACTTTTAATCCCAGCAGTAACTCAAAACAAGGCTACAGTCACAAAAACAGAGCCAAGCAAACAAGAAAAAATTGATTTAAACAAGGCTACAGTCACAAAAACAGAGCCAA
>PBKX01000026.1 GCA_002722215.1 Flavobacteriales bacterium
CGTTATCACAGGTTCCACAGTTATCTTCTACTGAGTCACCACCATAAACACCTGCACAGTCTTGTGTACAGTCGTTAGAAGCATCGTTATCACAAGTTCCACAGTTATCTTCTACTGAGTCACCACCACATTCACCCGAACAGTCAATAGAAACGATACAGTTTCCATCGCAATCAAAATTTTCTGCCGCATATTCACATGTGCCATCATCATCCGTAGCTAAAGAATCATAATTACATGCTGAAGCATCTTGACAGCCTAAAACCTCGTCATCATCACAAACACCATCCCCGTCGGCATCTGCTAAACAGTTTCCATCACAATCATATCCATCATCCGCAAAAGAACAAGAACCATCGTCGCTAGTAGCTGAAGCGTCATAGTTACATGCTGCAGTATCTATACAGCCAGGGATATCCTCCGCTGGCATCTCATATTCACCCGAAAAGTTTACCTCAAGAATTTGACCAAATCCATTGGCAACAAATGTTGTAGAAAAGGGTGGAGTAGAATTCATTGTGACGTCGTCGGCAACAAAAAGATCATCTCCAATTTGAAGAACCCAAGTTATTTCCTCTCCTGTAGCAAACCCATTATCAAGCCCAGACTCTGAGGCCCAAACTGCAATTGCATATTGATCATCACCATCTAATGTTTCAAACCCTGCATTAACAAGCTCGCCCGCATCATTAGTATAATACGCCCCTAACAAGGACCCCATTGGAGCAGGAGTGTCTCCATTCATAAAAACCACGTTAGCACTAACCTGTACAGTCATGTTTGCATCAGTAATTGTATATTCCATTGGCCCTGGCTCTGGTGCTGTAAATTCACACGCTGACGCTAAGAACATCGCGCCAGAACAAGAATCACCAGAATAATTTAATGCCGTTGCGTCGCCACAACCGCCAGAAAGAACGACACATGAACCATCATCTATTGTTGCTTCTGAAGAATAGTTCATTGCCAAATCACACATACAGCCAGAATACTCACACGAACCATCATCCTCTGTTGCAGAAGAGTCATAGTTGTCTGCAGTGTCATCTGTACACCCCAATACTGCCACTGGCTCAGATCCGCCACCACAAGCATCACAGCTTACAGGGCATCCTTCCGAAACCAACATGTCATTCCAAGCGCCATCACAACCAAACACCGTAATCGCGGTCGCACAGTCCATTGGCGTCATTGATGCATCATCGTCAACACAATCAGCTGGACAAGCATCACAACTTACAGGACATCCTTCTGAAACCAACATGTCATTCCAAGTGCCGTCACAACCAAACACCGTAATCGCAGTCGCACAGTCCATTGGTGTCATTGAAGCATCGTCATCAGAACAATCGCTTCCGGTTGCAACAGAAAGTGAAAGGACTTGACCAAATCCATTCGCAGAAAATGTATTAGAAAATGGCGGAGTCGAAGACATCTCTGAATCCAACAAAACCATTTCCCCTTCTGATGTGTCATACATAGCCCACTGAATTTCGTCTCCAGCCTCAAATCCGTTGTCAAATCCTGATTCTTGGGCCCAGACTGCAATTGCTAGTTGATCGCCCTCAAACTCAAGATAACCTCCGTTTTGAAGATCTCCATCATCGTTAGTAAAAAATGCGCCCAAAAGGTCGCCTTCATCCATAACTGCACTACACACGTCCGCACCAACCTGTACCGTCATATTCGCATCAGTTATTGTGTAAGAGAAGTCTTGTGCAAAACCAAAAGTACAGCACAAAACCATCATTAGAGACACTAGTCTCTTAAAAAATAATTCTTTTTTCATAGCTACTAAATTTAGAATTAGGGGTATATTTTTTTCATAAAACTTAAAAAAATAAAACCTGGCACAAGAAACCTAAGTGACTTGTGGCCAATAAATTAATTAATCTTTTTGCAGGAAAACAAACGCAAATGGGGGTAATCCTACGCCTTCAATTTACCAAAATAAAATTAATTTACAATGAAAATTGTTAATTTTTTGTTAATAACTTTTTTAGAACACTCATTCTGCCCAAATCCTATTAAACAGGGGGGGGGGAGAGGTCGGAACCGGATTCGAACCGGTGTAGATGGTTTTGCAGACCACTGCCTAGCCACTCGGCCATCCGACCTTAATAAAAAATGCAAACATAATAAAAAGTTGGCAAACAAAAATATTATTCCTATTTATTGGGACGAGCTCTTTCTATTTTATATTCTACCGAATTAGCATAAACATTCATTGGGGGGCTTGGTTTTTTAATTACCACTCCAACAAAATCTACATCTGGAAAAACAATAAAAATCTTAGAAATAATTCTGTCTGAAACATGCTCTATTAATTTTGATGGGGTGGACATTTCCTGTTGAACAATATCTGAAATTTTAACATAGTCCACCGTATCTGAAAGCTTATCCGTCTTTTCAGCAGAGGAAAAATCACCCCTAACCCATACATCTAAGCTATATTCTGCCCCAATCTGCCCTTCTTCAGTAAAGCATCCATGATAAGCATAAACAGTGATATCGCGCAATGTTATAGTTCCCATCAACCCAGTGTTTTTATCGCTAGCGTTATCCGCTCTTTCATTTTTTCCTTTCCAATTAGGGCTAATGTTTCAAACATAGAAGGGCCGGCCAATTTTCCTGTAATTGCAATTCTTAACATTGGCATCATTTTGCCAAAGCTTAAGCCGGATTTAGAAAGGTAGTCTTTAAAGCTTGTTTCAATCTCTGTGTTTGAAAAGTTTTTTATGCTAAAAAGTTGACCTAATAGTTCTGTTAAGTTGTTTGTCAATTCGGGGTCCCATTTTTTGCTGATAGAGCTTGTATCAAATTTGACATCATCAAAAAAGAAGCACCGCCCCTCCAATAAAATGTCTGACTCGAAAGTAGCTCTTTCACGAACCAAGGAAATTACAGATAGTATATATTCTTTTGTGTGGCGATCAAGAAGCTCCTTGTTTAAAGAAATCAAATCCTCAAATACATTGTGATCCGGCTTCAGTCGTAAATGCTGCTGGTTGAACCATTTTGTTTTTGAAAAATCATACTTCGATCCAGATTTACCAACCCTTTCTAAAGAAAACTCCGAAATCAGCTCGGATAGACTAAAAATCTCTCTATCAGAGCCTGGATTCCAGCCCAAGAATGCCAACATATTAACAAACGCCTCAGGCATAAAGCCCTGCTCCCGGTACCCAGAAAAAATGTCTTTGCCATCATTACTTCTCCACTCAACTGGGAAAACTGGGAAACCCAACCGATCTCCATCCCGCTTACTGAGTTTTCCATGGCCGTCCGGCTTCAAAATTAAAGGTAAGTGAGCAAAGGCAGGCATAGAGTCAAGCCACCCAAAACACTCATACAAATATACGTGTAGTGGAGCTGAAGGAAGCCACTCCTCTCCCCTTATCACATGTGATATTTTCATTAAATAGTCATCTACCACATTAGCAAGATGATAGGTCGGCATCCCATCGGATTTATAAATAACCTTGTCGTCAACATTATTTGAATTCACATTAACCCATCCTCGAACTTTATCCTCAAATTTTATTTCCTGATTTCTAGGCATCTTTATTCTAACTACATGCTTTTCCCCCGCCTTAAGAAGACCTTGAACCTCTTCCGCTGGCAATGTTAAAGAGTTTTTCATATTCGCCCTTGTGATGCTATTATATGTGGGGGATTGAACACCCGACTCTTTCATTTTTTTTCTCATTTCATCTAGTTCTTCCGGTGTGTCAAACGCATAATAAGCGTGCCCAGACTCTAACAGTTGTTGAACAAAAGATGAATACATAGACTTTCTTTCTGATTGCCTATATGGCCCATATTCGCCCCCTATTTCTGGCCCTTCGTCAGGGGTGAGGCCGCACCACCCTAGAGAATCAAAAATATACCTTTCTGCGCCAAACACAAACCGCTTTTGGTCTGTATCTTCAATTCTGAGTATAAATTTTCCTCCATGTTTTCGGGCAAATAAAAAGTTATATAGTGCCGTCCTAACTCCACCAATATGTAGAGGCCCTGTTGGGCTGGGGGCAAAACGAACTCTTATTAGCCTATGTGCTGTTTCCATATACATTATTAGAAAAGCAAATATAATTAAATCATCTTATCCTAAATTTGTCTTTATTATTATTTTTGCCTTATGCAAACAAGCTATCAGACATTAATTCAAAAATTAAATAAATTCATTCGAGAATATTATAAAAACCTAATTATAAGGGGTGTAATATACTCCTCCTTGTCTTTAGTGTCAATTCTAATAATCCTGGTAGCTGTTGAGCATTTTAATTTTTTTAATAGAGCCGTTCGAGGGGCCCTGTTTTGGTCATACTCTTTAATAGCTCTCTTTTTCGCGGTTCAATTTATAATTATACCTGCAATTAAAATGTTTCGCCTCTCTGCGGGGCTCACACACGATGATGCAGCAAAAATAATCGGGAAACACTTTAGTGAGGTTGCAGATAAATTAACAAACATACTAGAGCTTAATGAGAAAACTGAGGGCAACGAAGACTTAATTAGGGCTAGTATTGACCAGAAAATTAAACAAATTGAAGGAACGACCTTCACAGCCGCAATAGACTGGGCCAAGACAATTTATTATTCAAAATACCTGTTAATTCCAGCGGGCATTATTTTAATTATTATTATCTCTGGAAATCATAACCTAATTACTGACAGCACGTTTAGAATCATAAAATATAACACTCACTTTCAAAAGCCTGCTCCATTTTATTTTGCGATAGCAAACGACTCGCTTGTTGCTATAGAAAAGGAAAGCTTTACTCTTCGGGTGTCTGTTGATGGCTCTGAACTCCCAAGGGAGGCGTATATCAACTATAAAAACCAAACTAAAAAAATGACCAAGGAGTCGGCCACAACATATAGTTATATTTTTCAAAATATTCAAAAAAACACCGCCTTTCATTTGTCTGCAAATAACGAGCGATCAAAAGAGTATATTTTGTCGATTCTTGGGCGGCCTGAGATTGAGAACATGGAAATTATGATTACACCCCCACTGTATACCAATCTAAAAAAAAGAACAATTCAGAACACTGGGTCCATTAATGTTCCTAAAGGAAGTCAAATATTGTGGAAAATTAGGGCCAACAAATCCGACACATTAGGCTTTAATATTGATGGGGAAAGGTCTCTTATAATAAACAAAACAGATGATCAGTTTCAAATCAAAAAAACAATTAAAAAAGACAGCAAGTATGAAATATCCCTTGCAAACAAAAATGTTTCTTTCATTGACACTATTTTTTATAATATTAAAACAATTCCAGACGCCCACCCAACAATTAGTCTTAGTGTTGATAGCATTGGTGCTAAAAACAATATGTTGATCAGGGGATTAATTGGTGACGACTATGGGCTGTGGGACCTTCGGTCGATTAAACGAATTTATGGAGAAAAAAAAGACACTACATTTATAACAAATATTGATCTAAATAAAGGCTTACGGTCTCAGTCTTTTTTGGAAAAATTAACACAAAACGACTCTATTCTTGGCCCTGGTGATTCGATGGAAATTTATTTTGTTGTTCGAGACAATGACTCTGGCGGGGGATACAAGTCAACACAAAGCGAGACCCTGTCTATTAATGCTCCTAAAAAAAAAGAAATTTTAGACGATTATGAGAAACAAAACAATGCCATAAAAACAACCCTGACAGCAGAGATAGAAATCCTAAAGGACCTAGAGCAAGAACTTTTAGATTTTCAAAAAGAACTAATAGAAAAAGACTCCTTAGATTGGAGAGACAAAAAAAGACTGGAGGAGATTCTCGAAAAACAGAAAGATTTAGAATCTAAAATTAACACCATAAAAACAACATCTAGATCTAATTTCGAGCAATTGAATGTTTCGTCCCCCCCCTCAGAAGAAATACTAAAAAAACAGCAAGCGCTTGAAAAACTTTTCGACGAAATAATGCCGGAGGAAATGAAAGAGCTATATCAAGAACTCAACGATCTAAAGGAAGAGTTAAACAAAAACGAACTACAAAAAAAACTAAAAGATCTACAACTCTCTAATGAAGACATCGAAAAAGAGCTGGACCGAAACTTAGAGATTCTCAAACAAATTGAATTTGATCAAAAGCTAGAAACCATTATAGACAAACTTGATAAATTAAAAAACTCTCAACTGTCCATGGCGAATGAGAAAGAAAAGAGTGTTCAGGAAAAAATTGAAAACCAAAAAAAAGACCTGAAAGAATTTCAAGAAATTCAAGATGAAATTTTGGACATAAAAAAACTAAACCAAGAACTAGAAAATAAAAATAAAATACCGGAGACAAAAAGCCTACAGACAGAGATCGAGGCAGGATTGAATGATGGGAAAGAAAGCCTTGAAAAAAAGAACAAGAAAAAGGCATCCAAATCACAAAAAGAAACCAGTAAAAAATTAAGTGAGTTGTCGGCTTTTCTTAAGAATATGCAGGAAGAAAACAATGAAAATCAACACTATGAAGACATGGATGTCTTAAGACAAATTCTTGAAAATCTTGTTTACTTTTCAATTGAAGAGGAAAGTATTCTACTAGAGTTTGAGCAGCTTGACAAAAACGACCCAAAATATGTTGAACTTATGCACACACAACAAGCCCTACGAGATGCTGCAAGAATAATAGAAGACTCCCTGTTTGCATTAAGTAAGCGCGTACCACAGGTTTCTTCAAAGATAAATAGAGAAATTAACGCCATTGATAGCAAGGCCGCATCTGCCATAGACAACCTAAGGGAAAGATTAACGTTCAAGGCTATTCAAGACCAACAATTTATTATGACATCTGCGAATAACTTAGCTGTTCTTTTGTCTGGTATTTTAGAGGACATGCAAGAAGACATGGCTAGCGACATGCCTAGCACCCAACAGTGCGAAAAACCAGGAAAGGGAGCGCCAAAACCAGGGGATTTAAAGAAAATGCAAGAAGAGCTGGGGCAGCACCTCAAAGAGATGCAAGAAAAAATGAAAAATGGGGACAAAAACAACAATGGTCAAACGGGGATGTCTAAAAAACTTGTTGAAATGCTAGCAAAACAAGAACTTATTCGACAGTCTTTAGAGGAGCTAAAAGGAGAAATGAAAGATGAAAACGGACTAAAATCCCTACAAGATGCAATCGAAGAAATGAAAAAAACGGAAGAAGATATTGCAAACAAAAAACTAACCCTAGAATCACTGTCGAGACAAAAAAATATTTTAACTCGAATGCTTGAGGTTGAAGAATCAATGAGAGAGCAGGGGGAAGATGAGGAAAGAGAGTCCCGATCCGCCGATGATGAATATAATCGAGTTATTCAGGATGAATATGAAAAATACAACCTTGAAAAACTAAAACAGGTGGAAATGTTAAAAACCACACCCCCGTCACTAAACATGTTCTACAAAAACAAAGTAGATCGATATTTTAAGCTAATGTTAGAATAAGCAGAAATGGTGAAAATAAATTATTTTTTTGAAAAAACCACCCCTTTTAAGCACGCTCTCCCTACAAAAAAATGGATACTTAACTGCCTCTATAAAGAAGGGTGGGGGGCCGGAAACATAAACTTTATTTTTTGCTCTGACAGTTACCTTCAAAAAATCAACAAACAATACCTTGGAAAGACAACCCTAACAGATGTGATCTCCTTTGAATTACCCCCCCCTGGATTTAAACAGGTCCCCGAAAACCCCTTGGTGTTTGGGGATGTTTTTATAAGTATTGACCGAATAAAAGAAAACCATAAAAGATATAAAACTATATTTGCAAAAGAATTAAAGAGAGTGATGATTCACGGAGTTCTTCATTTAATTGGATTCAACGACAAATCAAGCGAAGAAAAATTGTTAATGAGACAGAAGGAAAACACATATATAGACCTTAAATAAACAATGTTTAAAAACTCATATGACATTATCGTTGTTGGCGGCGGACACGCTGGCTGTGAAGCCGCGGCGGCATCGGCCAATATGGGAAAGCGAGTTTTACTTGTTACAATGAATATGCAAACAATTGGGCAAATGTCCTGCAACCCTGCAATGGGGGGAATTGCAAAGGGTCAAATTATAAGAGAAATTGATGCTTTAGGGGGCTACTCTGGAGAAATCACAGACAAAACAATGATTCAGTTCAAAATGCTGAATAAGTCGAAAGGGCCAGCAATGTGGAGCCCAAGAGCCCAAAGTGACCGGATGAAATTTGCTGAAGAGTGGAGGTTTAGGCTAGAGCAGACCAACAACGTTGATTTTTGGCAAGACATGGTTGTAGATTTGATTATTGACAGAAAAAAGGTTGTCGGTGTCGTGACAGCTATCGGAATGAAAATTCAGGCCAAATGCGTAATCTTAACAAACGGCACTTTTTTAAATGGGAAAATACATGTTGGAGCAAAACAGTTTAAAGGCGGGAGGTCTGGAGAGTCTGCATCATACGGAATATCTGAGTCGCTAAAAACACTTGGGTTTGAAACGGGCAGAATGAAAACCGGCACCCCCCCAAGAGTAGATGGAAGAACAATTAATTTTAACCTGCTAGAAAAAGATGAGGGAGACACAAACCCTAAACAATTTAGCTTTCTACAGGGCGCTCCTTTAAAAAAACAAGTCCCATGCTACCTTTGCTACACCAACAAAACTGTACATCAAATTCTTGAAAAAAGTTTTAAAAAATCACCTCTTTTCAATGGCTCAATAACGGCTACTGGGCCGCGATATTGCCCATCTATTGAGGATAAAATAAGCCGATTTAGAGAGAGGGAACGCCATCAGATTTTTGTTGAACCAGAGGGTCTACGAACCTGTGAGATATACGTAAATGGGTTTTCAACCTCATTGCCTGAGGACGTTCAAGAAAGAGCACTAAAAGCAATCCCCGGATTTGAAAAAGTAAAACTTTTTCGACCGGGCTATGCAATAGAATACGATTACTTTCCACCAACACAACTGCTTCATTCGCTAGAAACAAAACTCGTAAAAAACTTGTTTTTTGCAGGACAAATAAACGGAACAACTGGCTATGAGGAAGCCGCCTGCCAAGGACTTATTGCCGGCATTAACGCCTCGCACTTAATTGATAAAAAATCACCGTTTGTAATTAAGCGAAATGAGGGCTATATTGGTGTGCTAATAGATGATCTAATAACAAAAGGAACAGACGAGCCATACAGAATGTTTACTTCTCGAGCAGAGTATCGAATTTTATTAAGACAAGATAATGCAGATATTAGGCTAACCCCAATTGGTGAAAAAATAGGACTAATAAAAAACAGCCGAGTTGATCGACTGAAGTTTAAAATGAACTACATTAAAGAGCTTACACACATCATAAAATCCAACAACATAACGCCAAGTGAAATAAACCCGAGATTAGAAAAGCTACAAGAAAGCACTATAGACAGAAACACAAGGCTTTCGAAAATCCTCTCCCGGCCCAATATTTCATTTAATGACATTTCTCAGGCGGCATCTCTAGGCTCGTTTTTCGAAAAAAACCCAATAGACAAAGAATCAATAGAGCAAGTGGAAATTAGCTTAAAGTATGAAGGATATATTGAAAAGGAAAAGGAGAGCGTGGCCAAATTTAACCGACTTGAAGACATCAAGATTCCAAAAAGTTTTAACTACAATAAAATTAAAGCTATCTCAAGCGAAGGAAGAGAAAAACTTACAAAAATCAAACCAACAACAATCGGCCAAGCATCAAGAGTTTCGGGAGTTTCACCATCAGACATTAACGTAATACTAGTGCACATGGGCCGATAGGTTCCACGTGGAAACATTTTTATAAACCCCTGACTATAAGTGTGTTATGTTTTATTTTGTTTTTTGGCCCCAGTTTAATTTTTTTGACAAACTGATAGTGTGGCACCATCGAGAACCAATTTGTTGTTAGGGGCTTTAAAATTGGGCTTATTTTAGATCTGCGCGCTTTTATCTATTTGGCGATTGTTATTTTTTGAAAAAATGCGCCACCGACAGCGTCAACAGCCAACAAATAAACCCCAGAAGAAAAGCTAGAAACATCAATCTCTTTAATTGTGTTATTCTGTCTCCCGGCACAAGATGAACAAGAATAAACAGGTCTTCCGGCAAAATCATAAAGAGTTACCGAAAGAATCATTTGAGAAGACATAATTATATTAAGAGTGCTAGAGGCAGGGCTTGGAAACGCCGCAATATAGTCAGACGGCACATCCGCCTCATTAAAAACACCCGTGTTATCACAGAAAACTAAACAATCATCAAGCGTCATATATTGCCCCGCCTGATTCTCAACACAGTCGCCATCCACACAATCATATTTAAGCTGAGCCTCATTAATTTGAATATTGACATACAAACACTCTAAAACGCCCTCGAAATTATATTGACTTAGCACAATCTGCCCTTCACCAGAGCCAAAATTCCACTGAATGGCAATTGTATTTTCCAAAGAGGATGTAAACAGAATCTCTCCGCCGCTCACTGACCACTCTGATGTATTGGTAAACTCCGAAGGAAATGTGTATTGCCAAATAGACCCCCCATCCACAACTGATGGCCCAACAATTTCTTCTGTTGGAACAGACTCACACGCATTAAAGTGGGCAATAATAGTTAGTCCAGATGTTAAATCAAACACAATGTCCGGGTTAGTTGGATCATCCAAAACTAAGTCGCCATCTACAACCTCCCAATAAAAATTAAACGCGCCGTTTTCTAGGGAACTGGCAGAGAGCTGAATCGGTAAGCCAGAATAGTATGTCCCTGTCCATGGGCTGTTTTCCGGAATAAGATCTATGGAGTTCACCTGAACCTCCCCGTCACCCTCTATAATCACAGTAACATCCATCGCCTCAACATCATAACAGTCCTCCATTCCCTCAACAAACTCATCCGAACACCTTTCTAAAATAAAATCTCTAAGCTCTTGTACATTGTCCTCCCAGCCTGAGACAGTGCCACCCCATCGTGCAACTTGACCTGGCATTTCAGGGGCAATAATATCAACCAAACTATCTAAGTGATTAATCATGAAATCACAACTAAAAATCGTATTTGATAGATCTGCATAGCGATTAATGTAATCGGCGGTAAATTCATCATTATCAAATAAAGAGTTTAAAATTGGCACGTGACCTTGGCCTCCAGGATCACCTAATGACTCTGGGTCACAGGGGTCTGCTCCAGCACCGGTGTCTGGAATTCCGGTATAGTTTATATAGTGCCCAAATGAAGCATCTAAGTCCCATAAAATATAACGCCACTTCCTTTTATCTCCCTGGGGGTTCTTTCCTCTCCACCACCCTGTGTTCCAATTTAACCAATCCATGCACACAGCATAAGAGTTTAGTATAAAATAATCTATTAAGCTACCTGTGTTATATACACTTTTGACATAATCATAGTTTGTTTGATCAGACATGTCATTTTGTGTAATAAAGTCAACTAGATCATCCCACTCATCGACAGTGGTATTGTCACCAAACTCAACCCAAGTGCCCCCCCATGTTTTTAAAAAGTCAACATAACCATCCGGTTGATCATAATAATAATCCAAAAAATCCAAATCATCCACCTTTTCCCTAACATCATACACGCCCCAGTATTCACCGTTTACATATAGCACACAAGACTCATGTGATCTTTCATCCATTCGTAAATCACCTATTTGAGACAAGGAGTGTAGATATGAGTCCCTTATATGTGCGGGAGAACCCGGAGCATCGGTATAGTTGTCGTTGGCTGCCGCTTTTAAAATTAGCCTTTGAAATGAACCCCTATCTTTCGTTGTAAATAAATCATCTCTTATTGCATAATTATATCCATACTGATCTCTGGTAATATAATCAAAGCCACGCTGATCATAGGCCCAAGAATCATTCCCGTGCTCATTAAACTCACCAACAGCCTCATCAATTAAAACTCCCGACTGATCAAAAACCTCAAATGAGCCAACCGGCCTCATCCATCCATTGCCGTTAAGTAGGTTGTCAACATCTTCTCCCGAAACTGAAATAACCATTATAGTGTGAAAGTCATCAATAAAATAGGTGTTTGTTTCAATAAAGCTCGTTAAGAGGGCAGTATTGGATGTATATGCGATTGCTCGAACTACGGTTGTTTCTGATATTGAAATCCATTCATCGTTAGCATATGTTATGTTTCCCACTGCATCGACACTAGCATATAGTGTTGAGTTGTTTGTGGGGGCAGACCCATCGAGAGTATAATAAATTTCAACTTCATACGCATCACATTCAATTGCTAAGTCAATGTCATCAGAATAAAGGCCCGCCTCAAGATTAAAATACGGAGTTGGAACATACCCTAAATATGCTATTTCATTTTCATTTGGTTCTCCTGGAGTTTGGCTGGTAAAAATAGACCATTCCCCCGCACCGTCAGCAACCCGTCCAACCGAGTGCGTAACTTGATGGTTCTGCATCTTTTTATAATCAACCACGCTGAAATTTGGATCAGACAAAATAATATATTCCGAATCTTTTGTTTGGCTTAATTTGAAGCTAAGCTCGTCCTCAGATATTTCTAGGTCTGGATTTAGGCCCGATGCATACACAATAACATGTTCCCCTGGCTGAACAACCCATGAGCTAGGGAATTGCCACTTAAAAATATTATCGACTTTGTCGCTCAAATAATATCCCTCCAAATCGATCGGGGCGGCAGAATTATTATAAATCTCAACCCAATCCTCATAATCTCCACAGTCACTACCATCGGCATCGCAATTTGATGCCGAATACTCATTAATCATTAGTCCCGAAAAAGCTTCAAAAACACAAGAGCCATCCTCAATAGTTGCCGCGACATTATAATTTATAGCATTTAAACTTGTACAACCCTCAATGAGCAGACAACTTTGGTTAAGTTCTCCAGGGGTAGGGCACAAGGTAAGCTCCCACCCCACACTATATGGCTCCCCGTCTGGAAAAGATGCAAAAGAAACATCTTCGATTTGGGGTCCGTATGTAACATTGATAATGGTGTCTCCCTCTGTATTGACTCCAACAATTGTTTCTCCGCTATTGTTGAGCTTTGCATCTATATGTAAAGGCCCCTGCTCTGGGTCCTCGTCAAACCAAAAAAGCAAAACGCCCCCACCGCTCACTGTTGTTAATTGAGGGAAACCCGAGGGGATCACGCTTCCTCCATTTTCATCGCCAAAATAATAGCCAGCAAGATCTATTGGAGCACTTCCTAGGTTTATAACCTCCACAAAGTCTTCCATTTCCAAGGAGTCGTCCAAACAACAATCTCCGTTGTCAGCAAATATTTCGTTCACCTGTATTTGAGAAAAGGTAAATAGTGGTGCCATTAAAATAAATATGTATATAAATCTTTTTTTCATGAATTTTATTCTAAGTGATTTGATCTAGGAAAACTAGGTTTAAACGATTTTTTTTCAGCACCATCTTTTTTTGCGACCGTATTTTCTTTTACCTCTGAGTCTTTTTTAATTGGGGAAAAGTCTAGCTGGGTAGACGAAAAACAACTAACAGTATCTTCTTTTTCCAACCTCTTTCTTAGTTTTTCTTCAATCCTTTTGCTTGACTTATCGTATTTTTTTATTTTTTGAGCAATTTTTTTATCCCAGCTCTGTTGAGGCTTTTTGTTTTTCATTTTTCCTTTATTCGGATTCCAGGCTGTCTCCGTTAAGTATAGTTTGCTTGTTTGAAAACACTCTTTTTTTATGTCGTTGAGAATAGACCAAGCTGTCAATAGAGATTCACTATTACAAGCCAACTTTTCTTTATTTAATGCGATCTCTAGCTCTTTTGTGTACCACTCGACAATATCAAATTGTCGTTGCATTGTGTTTAAAATGATCGGCTTTGTTTTTGTTGGGATATCTTCATTTGACCAAAAAGAATGGTCCTCTCTAAGGATTGCGTTTGCATCAAATAATATTGTTCCCCCAACACACTCACAAGAAAGAGCTATGTCTGTTGTGATTGTCGCAGGGTTTTTTAGCCTTTTTCTCTCCTTTTCTGTTAATCGCTGCTGCTTTTGAAAATTTTCCATTTTTAAGACAAATGGCTCCCAAGACAACTCGTCTTTATATGGAGAGGTTATGCGACCCTGGTAAACCCCGTTGATAAAGTCGCCTATTAAATGGTTTTTTTCAATTACTTTGTGTTTGCCATATCTAACCTCCCTGAAATAAACCTGCTCGCCCTCGCCACAAGGCGCGCCATTTTCCCAACTGCCATCATAAAATATTTCTTGCATGTATTTTGTGTCTTCAAATACAGCTGTTCCAAGGCCGTGCCTTTGACCCTGGGCAAACGCCCCCTCATATTTAAGCGTTTTTTTTATTGTCTCAACTCCTTGCCCAGACTTTATCCCGTTTTCCCAAAATCCATTATATGAGTACCCTCGCTTTGTCACAAACTCTCCTTCGCCACTAATTTCTCCACCAACAAATTCTCCAACATAAATGCCGTTTTTAAATTTATATTCACCCTTCCCATTCTGACAATCTCCATCAAGACATTGAGAAAAAGCCAACATTTGGGTGATGGCAAACAATAAAAAAAATACTCTTTTCATAAAAAATTTTAATAACCCTCTAATTTACAAAGAAATTATATTCTTTTATATAAAAGTGAATTGAAAGTCGGAAAGGTAAACAAAATAGTTTTTTGATGAAAAAAGCATCTAAAATTGCCGCCTCATCCTCACAATCATTTTTTATTAAAAGGGAACCACGTTGAACTAGTAGAACAGTTGTGGAAAGGGAGGGGGCATGTTAATGATTTTCAAGCCTATGATAGCAGCAAAGGGGATGAAAGTCATCTTCAATTAACTAGTATAAAATAGTATGGCATTTGAACAAGGATATAAAAAACAAGGGGGAAGAACGAAAGGAGTTCCCAATAGGCTTACCAAAGAAATGAGAAGCGTGAAAAGAAGTTTGTGACCCTGGCAGGATTCGAACCTGCAACCAGCAGAGCCGAAATCTGCCATTCTATCCAGTTGAACTACAGGGCCTAGATACAGGAATC
>PBKX01000027.1 GCA_002722215.1 Flavobacteriales bacterium
GATTCCGCTGGACTTGCTTCCGCTACAGGTTCCTCTACTGGAGCTGATTCCGCTGGACTTGCTTCCGCTACAGGTTCCTCTACTGGGACTCCCTGTGTTGAAGAATCTTCAGGCTTAGGTGCAGAAGAAAAAGCTGATGTTCCAAATTTCTTATAAAATTTATCAACACGACCTGCAGTATCTACCAATTTCATTTTACCTGTATAAAATGGATGTGAAGAACTACTAATCTCTCTCTTGATCAAAGGATAATCAACACCATCAATTTTAATTGTCTCCTTTGAATCAGCACATGATTTTGTTATAAAAGTGTCTCCATTAGACATATCTTTAAATACAACTAATCTATAATTATCTGGATGAATATCTTTTTTCATAATTAAATAGTATTATTTTTCTAAAAGGATTGCAAATGTAAATAATCAAATTGAATCATGGAAATTATTACAATAATTTAATTTTATCAACGATTATAAAATGTTAAAGTATATTTACAATATAGAATAATCTTTAAAGCATAAAAATTACATGAAATCAGTTATTTTTTCCACATTAATAGTATTATTATTTTTTTCATGCAAAAAAGAAAATTTTCTATCTACACAAGATAATTTATTATCTTTTTCAACAGACACACTACTTTTTGACACTGTATTTACAACTGTCGGGTCTGCAACAAGATATTTAAAAGTGTATAATAATGATAATGTAGATATTGTGATTAATTCTGTGTCACTAAATAAAAAATCGAACTCATCTTTCAAAATTAATATAGATGGAGAACCAAATCATACCGTTGAAAATATATTATTGAGATCTAATGACAGCTTATATATTTTCTCGGAAGTGACAATAGACCCTAATAATCTTAATACTCCATTTATTGAAACAGATTCTATTGTATTTACATATAATAATCAAATTCAATATGTTACATTAACGGCTTGGGGCAGAAACGCTTATTTTCATTCTGGAATACCAGATTACCAACAATATAGTCCGCAATCTAATAATTTATCATCTATGTTATATTGCGACTTTTTGAATCTCACAGAATCCGAATGTACAGAATCTCAATTAAATGGAGAATCTTTTTCTTATTACTCAATCAATACAAATACAATATGGGCGAATGATAAACCACATGTCATATATGGAGATGTTATTATTGAAAATGAAGCAAAATTAGAAATTGAAAAAGGATCCAGTATACATCTACATAACAACTCATGGCTTGTTGTAAGTTCTGGAAGCTCAATTGAAGCAATAGGAGGAAACAATACCGAAGAATTGATCTGGATTCAAAGTGATAGATCTGACAACCCATATGGACTAACCGTCACTGACTACTCAAACATGCCAGGCCAATGGGGGAAAATATGGCTAATGTCCGGAAGCATAAATAATCAATTCGAATATGCAATAATCAAAAATGGAAAAATTGGAATTCAAGTTGACGGTGTCAATGATATAGAAAATCTATCAGAAACACCAAATTTGACGATCAAAAATTCAATAATATACAACATGTCTCAAACTGGAATACTGGCACAAGGCAGTAATGTATATGGAGAAAATGTACAAATTAATAATTGCGGAGAACACTTATTGTTACTAAATATAGGTGGCATATATGATTTTAAACATTGTACATTTGCAAATTTCTGGCCATTTAGCAGACAAACACCAAGTATTGTATTAAATAATTATTATGAAGATATCAATGGTACTATTCAAAATAGAAATTTACTAAAAGCTGATTTCGGGAACTGTATCATAGATGGAAATAATGAAACTGAAATACTTTTTTTGAAGTCTGACGAGGCTACTTTCAACTACCATATTGACCATTGTATTGTCAAATCAAGTCAAGAATACATCACTAATTGGCAAGAAAACATAAGTAGCGGATCAATCATAATCAATAGTAATGAAAATAATATATTTGAAGATCTTGAAAATATCCCATTACAATTAGATGATGAGTCAATTGCTATAGATGCAGGATCCAGTATAATAGCAAATGATGTTCCTAAAGATTTTTATGGTAATTCTAGACTACCTGATCCCGATATTGGGTGCTTGGAAAAACAATAAATTAATTTGTGAGCAAAAATTTAAGCACATCGACACCATCTGGATAATCATGGAGACTCGGGCTTTGAGATGCACCAAAACGAACTAAATTATCACCCAATATATCTTGAGCAACAATACATTGTATTTCATCTTGATAATATTTGATTTTTTTTTGGAGTTGAGTTAAATTATCATAATACTCATAATATACAACAGAAATAGGAGCATGTATTTTGTCTGAATGAACTAATAATAAATTTTCAAAATCAAAAAAATGAATACCATTTATTTTCAATATTGTTTTTTGATAATTATAATTATCTAAATAAGCCTCTGAAAATGATAAAAATTCATTTTTTAAAAAAAAGATTTTCAGTGCATTAACATCAAAATTTACAGGAAGAAAGAGCTTGGAAACATTCCTACAACCTAATCCAAAATAAAGATAAATATCCTTTGCTAAGGAGCGGTAATCATCATCCTTTTCAGAACCATTCAAAATAGCAACACTTGTCCTATTTTTTCTGATAATTTTACTGATACCAGAATAAACATAATTAAAATAATGAGCAGTATTATCATCACCCGTAGCAATTAAAATATCTACATTTTTTATGTCATTTTTAAAATATATATAATTATGGAAATCCGAATTAATAGAGCATAACAAATCTGCGACATATGGCAAAAGAACATTGTTAGATGAGGATAATTTCCCTATAAAAATATTACCTGAGATTAAAACACATAAAAAATCATAAAAACCAACAAGAGGGATATTACTAGGGACAATCACGCCAATTTTTTTTTTTTTACCAACGATATTATATGACCTCACCCATAGAGGCAGAGCGTCTAGCATATGAGACAAAGCAAAGAAAGAAAATGTAATATTCTTTTCCGTAAACCAAAAGTTATTTTGCCTAGCCTTTTTAACAATGGAGCTAAAAGAGGATTGATAGTGAGGATTTGATAAAAATTTAGACAATTCTTGAAATGCAGCAACTCTATCTTCTAAAATCATAATTTATTTTATATTGAATTAGTTATATTTGAATCCTAAAGTAATAAAACAATATGGCAATTAAAATAACTGACGCATGTATTAATTGTGGCGCATGTGAACCCGAATGCCCTAATACAGCAATCTATGAAGGGGGAATGCCTTGGAATATGTCCGAGGGCACATCAATGAAAGGCCAGGTTCAACTCATGTCTGGCGAACAAATAAATGCTGAGACTAATTTCAATCCAATTAGTAATGAATTTTACTATATATCTCCTGATAAATGCACCGAATGCAAAGGATTTCATGAAGAACCACAATGTGCTGCAGTTTGCCCTGTAGATTGCTGCATACCAAATGAGAAAATAGAAGAAACGGAAGATGAATTACTAGATAAACAGAAAAAATTACATCCATAATGATAGCAAAAAAAATTTCACTATCTATCTGTTTATGTATACTATTCACAAACTTAATTTCTCAAGAGATTAATTTTCAGGATTCTGAAAAAAAAATCAGTTTATTAGCGAATAAAATATTAAATGGAGAAACAGACTCTATAAAAAATGACGCAAATAAAGAACTAACTAATTACCTATTACAAATAATAGATCAAAAAAAATCTTACCTATATACTTTCAAAGAGATAGAGCATATTTCAGTACTACAACCAAAAGATAAAAAATTTAAATTATTCACGTGGTTTATTCCATATTTAAATGGGGAATTTGAATATGTGGGGATTCTTCAAATATGCAACAAAAGAGGACGGAAATGCAAAACATATCAACTAAAAAATAATATTAACCTAACAGAAGAAATAATCTATAATCAGCTTGATTATAATACATGGTATGGGTGTTTATACTATGATATTATCCCAATAAAGATTGACAAAAAAAGATATTATACATTATTAGGATGGGATGGAAATAATGAAAAAACGACTAAAAAGATTATAGATATTTTAACAATTGATAAACATAACAAACCTTTTTTTGGTGCTAATATATTTGATGATCAGAAAAAACGAATTTTAATTGAATACGGGAGTCAATACCCGATCTCACTACAATATGATGATGAACTTGAATATATTGTCTTTGATCATATTGAACCAATGGATGGGATATCTAAAAATGATTTTAGTCTATATGTAACTAACCTAAGTTATGACATATTAAAAAAAACCCCAGTTGGTTGGAAATTAGAGCAAAATATTTATCTAAATAATATAAAATGAAAAAACATAATTTTAGTGCAGGGCCATCGATTTTAGAATCTAATGTGATCCGAAAAGCATCGCAAGGAGTATTGGAGATTAATAATACTGCTCTTTCAATTCTAGAAATATCTCACAGAAGTTCTGAATTCACACAAATCATAGAAGAGGCAAAAACATTAACAAAAGAATTATTAAATATTGGTGATGATTATGAAATTTTATTTTTGCAAGGAGGGGCAAGTTTACAATTTTATATGGCTGCATTAAATTTTTCAAGACCCAATGGAACAGCCGCATATATTGACACTGGAACTTGGTCCACAAAAGCAATTAAAGAAAGTGAAAAAATAGGAAAAACAATAACCGTCGCGTCATCAAAAGATAAAAACTACACATATATTCCTAACAATATTAACATTAATAACAATATAGACTATTTGCATTTTACTAGCAATAACACAATTTATGGCACACAATTCCATACATTTCATAAATTATCTCAATTAGCTAAACAAAATAGTGCCAAACTCATTTGCGATATGTCATCTGATATTTTTAGCAAACAAATTGATGTCAATCAATTTGATTTAATATATGCAGGAGCGCAAAAAAATCTTGGACCTGCAGGGGCGACACTAGTAATTGTCAAAAAAGAATCCTTAATCAAGAATGGAAATTTACCAACCTACTTAAATTACAACACACATATAGACAAAAAATCAATGTTCAATACACCTCCTGTTTTTTCAATATATGTATCAATGCTCACTTTAAGATGGTTAAAAAGTCTAGGTGGCATAAAAAGTATAGAACAAGAAAACAATAAAAAAGCGTCATTACTATATAATGAAATTGACAACAACCCTCTTTTTGTTGGGATAGTCAATAAAGAAGATCGATCAAAAATGAATGTGACATTTGATATAAGAAATGCTGATCATAAATTAAAATTTGAAAAATTATGTTTAGAAAATGGAATAAATGGCATTTACGGACATCGTTCTGTGGGAGGATATAGAGCATCTATTTATAATGCACTAAAAATTAGCAGTGTCTGCTTTTTAATAGAGCTAATGAGAAAACTTAAACAAATTATATAATGAAAAAAACAATTCTAATTAATGACGGCATCTCAAAAGTTGGAAAAAAACAATTAATTGATCTACAATTTAATGTAATTGACAAACATATTGAACAATCAGCATTAATTGATTTTATTAATGAAAATAACGTAACTGGGGTATTAGTGAGAAGCGCAACTCAAATACGAAAGGATATTATTGACAATTGTCCATCAATAAAACTAATTGGAAGAGGTGGCGTAGGCATGGATAATATTGATGTTGAATATGCTCAGAAAAAGAATATTCATGTGATCAATACTCCCAGTGCTTCTTCTGCTTCTGTTGCAGAATTAGTTTTTTCTCATTTATTTAGTATGGCAAGAGACACATATCATTCTAACAGAACAATGCCACTAGAGGGAGATATGAATTTTAAAAAATTAAAAAAACAATACTCTAAAGGCACCGAACTTAGAGGAAAAAAAATTGGAATAATTGGGTTTGGTAAAATTGGACAGGAAGTAGCGAAAATTGCTCTTGGCATAGGAATGGAAGTGCTGTTTTATGATCCGACAATACAGAAACAAATCATTAACGTTGACTTTTACAATAACCAAACTATTAAATTTAAATTAGAAAAAAGTGATTTCTCCATCTTACTACAAAATTGTGATGCTATCACAATACACATACCAAAACAAAAAAAAGCAGTAATCACAAAAACAGAATTAAAAAAAATGAAAAAAGGCTCTTTTATAATTAATACTTCTAGAGGAGGAATTATCAATGAAGCAGATCTAATCAGCCAACTACAAAATGGACATATTAGGTCTGCCGCACTAGATGTATATGAAAATGAACCAACACCAAAATTAGAAATCTTGATGAATGAACAAATCTCACTATCCCCACATATTGGGGCTGCAACACTAGAGGCTCAAGATAGAATTGGAATAGAATTAGCAGAACAAATAAACACTCTTCTCAATGGTTAAAATAAGTGCCTTTGCATCCTTAATGCCAAATAAAAAATTTATTTCAAAAGTGCCAACAAAAACGTATACGAGTTACTCGAAAAATGAAATAAATGCAGAGATTCAAAAAAATCCATATAGTTTTTTAAATATTATAACCAATCATCAAATAGATAAACAGATAGATCGATTTACATATACAAGAAATAAAATCAACACATTTAAAAAGAATAAAATTTTAATAAAAACACAACAAAAAAGTCTGTATATATATCGACAAAGCTATAAAGAGAAAAGCTATACCGGGTTAATTTGTGCAATTTCATTAAAAGATTATGCTAATAAAAAAATTAAACCACATGAAAAAACAATTGAAAAAAGAGAGATCTTATTTGCTCAATATCTTAAAAACACTCAACTTCATGCAGAACCAGTTTTAATTGCACATAATGGTGATCTAAAAGGAATAATTAATCCAGACAATCTAGACATATCCAAACAAACACATAGTTTTTTCACTGATGAGGGGATAAAGCACGAAATTTGGGAAATTAATAAAAAACAAGAAATAGAAAACATAGTAGTATTTTTTAGACAAATTCACAGTCTTTATATCGCGGATGGTCATCATAGATTAGCATCATCACTTCGAAACAATAAAGATCATATGTGCCTGGCATATATTGTCTCTAAAAATGAAGTGAATACACTGCCTTTTCACAGAAAGATTCTAAATATTCAAGACTTTGACTTGATCCTAAAAAGGATGCATTCTAAATTCAGAATTCAAAAAAATAAAAACCTAAAGGAAAATAGTAAACACCTACAATGCTATATCAAAAAAAGTTGGTATGAAATTGAATTAAATGAACAACAAAGCCTAGTCAATAATCTATTAGTATCTAAATTATTATATCAAATACTTAATCCGATTTTTAACATAAAAGATGAAAGAAAGGATAAGAATGTGCATTTTATACCAGGGAATCAGAACATCATGCAAGAAATAAAACAATGCAAACACAATGAATGTATATTTGTAATGAATACAATTGAAATCGATACGATAATGGAAATCGCAGATCAAAACAAAACCACACCTCCTAAAAGCACATTCATATTACCGAAACTTCCCAGTGGTTTAATAATGATGGAACTATGAGTATAAGATCTAATATCAATGATATAAAAAAAACCACTCCAAATGCACAATTAGTCATTGTAACTAAATATCAAAATTTAGATAATATTAAAAAAGTTTATAATATTGGAGAAAGGGAATTTGGAGAAAATAAAGTTCAAGATTTAATCATAAAAAGAAATCAATTAGCCAATGACATAAAATGGCATATGATTGGACATTTACAAAAAAATAAAGTAAAACTAATAGCCCCTTTTATATATATGATTCAATCGATAGATAGCATTGAATTATTAAAAATAATTGATCAGAATGCAAAAAAATATGACAGATCAATAAATTGTCTGATCCAAATAAAAATTGCTAAAGAAGTATCCAAATTTGGATTCAACATAGAGGAAGCCAAAGCATTATTAAACTCGAACTATGAAGAACAATATAAAAATATAAATATTAGAGGTCTAATGGGCATCGCAACATTCACAACAAACAAAGAACAAATAAAAAAAGAATTTCAACAGATTATTAACATATTAAATATGGTAAAAACAGATAATCCAATACTATCCATTGGAATGAGTAATGATTATAAAATCGCCTACTCATCTGGATCTAACATGATTAGAATTGGATCTTCAATTTTTAAATGATTTTTATCTTAAAGTAGCTAAATAATCATTGACATTCTTTTCGATTCTATCGGAGATATTAGTATTGTCAGCTTTTTGAAACTCATTGCCAGTAATATTATTATACAATTCAATATAACGATTCGATACTGAATCAATAAAATCGGTTGATAAATCTGGAATTGATTGTCCCTCTTTTCCTTGAAAACCATTTTCAATCAACCATTCTCTAACAAATTCCTTTGATAACTGTTTTTGTCCTTGACCTAGATCTTGTCTTTCTTGATAACTATCTAAATAAAAATATCGAGAAGAATCTGGTGTATGGATTTCATCTATAAGAACAATCTTTCCAGACTTTGTTTTTCCAAATTCATATTTTGTATCTACTAAAATAAGGCCTTTCTTTGATGCAAATTCTGTACCCCTATTAAATAGTTCTTTGGTAATTTTCTCTAAATACAAATAATCTGACTCTGAAACTAAACCCGTGGCAATAATTTCTTTTTTAGAAATATCCTCATCATGCCCTTGATCTGCTTTAGTTGTAGGAGTTACAAGTGGCTCCGGAAACTTATCGTGCTCTCTCATTCCATCAGGCATAACCTCACCACACAATAATCTTTTACCACTTTTATATTCTCTCCAGGCATGACCTGTTAAATAGCCTCTAATCACCATTTCTACTTTAAATGGATCACAATACTCACCTACTGTAACAACAGGATCAGGAGAAGCTAATTTCCAATTATCAATAATATCGGATGTTAAATCTAAAAAATGAGTAGCTATCTGATTTAAAACCTGGCCTTTATAGGGTATCCCCACCGGTAATACAGTATCAAAAGCCGAAATTCTATCAGTAGCAATCATGACTAAAAGATCATCCCCAACTTTATAAACATCACGAACCTTACCTTTATATAAATTAGTTTGATTAGGAAACAAAAAGTTTGTTTTTTTAATTGTTTGATTATTCATAGTATTTATTGTTTATATGCTTTAATAATAGATTTTACTAATTTATGCCTAATAACATCCTGCGCATTAAATTTAATAAACCCTACACCATCTATATCTGTTAAAATTTGAGCAGCATGTATTAGCCCTGATTTTTGCTGTTTTGGCAAATCAACTTGTGAAACATCACCACAAACAATAAATTGTGCTGATGGGCCCATTCTGGTTAAAAACATTTTCATTTGTTCAATGGTTGTATTTTGTGCTTCATCTAAAATAACAAATGCATTATCTAAGGTTCGGCCTCGCATAAATGCCAAGGGCACAATTTCAATCACACTCGTATGGAGAAGAGAAGTAAGTTTTGCTTTGTCAAAAATATCATTTAAAGCATCGTACAAAGGTCGCATATATGGACTTAATTTTTCATATAAGTCACCTGGTAAAAAACCTAAATTTTCTCCCGCTTCAACTGCTGGTCGAGTCAATATTATCTTCTTGACAGATAGTTCTTTTAGAGCTTTAGAAGCCAAAGCAATAGCCGTGTAAGTCTTTCCTGTGCCAGCAGGACCAAGCACAAATAATAGGTTGTTTTTTTGCGCTAATTGAATCATTTTCCTTTGATTAATAGTTCTAGGCTTAATAACAAGTCCATTTTTACCAATAACAGAAAAATCAACACTAAAAATTTTATCATCTAAATCATCTTTAATTAGCTGTTTAATATCATCCTTAGTGAGATCACCATGTTGTTCAAAATAACTAATGAGCTTAGAAAATATTGTTTTAATTTTTTTAACATTTTTTTTATCCCCCTCAAACATTACATCAACCCCTCTCGCTGTAATTTTTAAGTCAGGAAAAAAAGATTTAATGAAATTAATATTCTGATTCTCCTCTCCATATATTAAAAGAGGATTTATAGAATTCAAAACGATCTTATCTTTGAACATAAAATGATCAATGTTATGTAAGATCTAAATATATATAAAAAATAACCCATTTCAGACTTTAAAATCGAATAAAATTAGAGTAATTTTAAACAATGAATATCATAACACTAACTTCTGACTATGGAACAAAAGATTTTTTTATTAGCGCCATTAAGGGGAGTATTCTATCTGAATTACCAGACACTAACATTATAGATATATCTCATGAAATCATACCCTTTCACCTAAACGAATGTGCATATATTGTAAAAAATGCATACCCAAATTTTCCAAAAAACAGTGTTCATATTATAGCTATAAATGAAAACATGCAAGCAGAGGGGGCTGAAAAAGCTAACCATAATCAGTATATTGCAGCATATATTGATGGACATTATTTTATTACAGCTGACTCTGGAGTTTTATCATTAATATTTCCAAAACATCAACCAACAGAAATGGTAAGTATAAATATATCAGGTGAATATGAGACAGAGCTATTCCCTAGTAAAGATGTTTTTGTAAGAGCAGCATGTCATATATTACGTGGAGGAAAACTAAGTGTTTTAGGGCAAATCCTGACATCATTTAAATCTTTTACCCCCCATCTTCCATCAGAGATTAATAATGGAGAATCACTAGTTGGTGAAGTTATCTATATTGATCGGTTTGGCAATATAATTACAAATATTGAAAAAGATTTTTTTACTCAACATAAAAGGGAACGAGATTTTATTATACATTTACCAAGAGGCAATAAAGTCTATAAAATTAACAAAACATATAGCGATGTCAAAGAGTCAGAAATTGTAATACTATTTAACTCTTCTCGATTATTAGAAATTGCAATAAATCGTGCTGACAAAAATGCGAAAAGTGGAGCAAGCACCCTATTGGGAATAAAAGAAGGTGATCCAATTTTTATTAACTTTTTAAAAAAAATAAATTATTAAATGTTAGCTATTTATAAAAAAGAAATGAAAATATTTTTCACTACCATGGAGGGATATATTGCAATTAGCGTCTTTTTTATTATAAACAGTCTAATTTTATGGTACATACCTAGTGACTTTAATATTTTCACAAACAACAAAGCCAGCCTATTATCTTTTTTTTCTATTGCACCATGGGTTCTCTTATTTCTAATACCCTCTATAACTATGAAAATGATAAGTTCTGAAATAGCACAAAAAACCAATTTGATACTATTTACCAAACCCATCCAAAAATGGAAAATTATTTTCTCTAAATTCTTAGCTAGTGTAACAATTGGTATAACAGCAGTCTTACCAAGCTTAATCTTTGTTTACTCAATATACCAACTTAGCTCTCCGCAAGGGAATGTAGACCAGGGAGAATTAATCTGTTCATATATTGGCTTAGTTCTTTTAATTTGCCTATACAGTTCAATTGGCTTGTTTTGTTCAAGTATTTCAAAAAATACCATGATTGCATTTATTAGCACAGCCCTGATTATTTTAATATTATATTTTGGAATTCATTTTTTAAGCATTTTTTATGATATTTCATTGTTTGAACACCTGAGCATTCAATATCATTATGAATCAATTAGCAGAGGTGTAATTGATTCAAGAGACATAACTTATTTTGCTTCTCTAACAGTATTATTTTTATATTTTTCCACGATATTAATTGAAATAGAAAATATATGAAATCATGGAATAATATAAAAATAGTATTTATAGTCTTTACCATCATCCTCATCAACATTGTGAGCTACTATCATTTTTTTCGAATTGATGTAACAAATGATAAAAAATACTCTCTTTCAAAAGAGACTAAGGAACTATTAAAAAGTATTGATGATATCATTTATTTTAAAATTTACCTGCACGGTGACATACCGATAGAATATAAAAAGTTAGCAAATGAAACAAAATATATGCTAAATGAATTTCGAGCATATTCCAAACTTATTGAATATGAGTTTATTGATCCAAGCTCATTGCAAAATGAAGACTATAAAGTATCTCTGCAAGAAGAGCTATATAACAAAGGTATTTCTCCCATCCCACATAGAAATTATCAAAACAATAAAATGGAAGAATTTTTTATATTTCCAGGAATAATCGGATTATATAAATCAAACGAAACAACTATCTCATTGATTAATGAAACATTAATGAAACATCCTGAGTTAGTAATAAAACAATCTATTGAGAATTTAGAATACTTACTAACGAATTCTATCCGAACTTTACAAACAAAAAAAAAACAAACCATAGGCGTTATATATGGTCATGGAGAAACAACAAATAACTTAATATATTCATTTAAACAATTAATTTCTGAGCACTACCAAATAATTGATATTGAGATCAAAGAACAACTATCCGCACTAAAGAACATAGACTGTATCATTATTAATGATCCAAAAGAAAACTTTTCGGAAAAAGATAAATTTATAATTGATCAGTTTATTATGAATGGAGGCAAAAGTATATGGATTATGAATAATACCAATGCACATATGGATAGTTTAGAAAAAAACAATGAAACCATTGTACTACCGACTAATAATCGAAACTTAGATGACTTATTATTTAAATATGGAGTTCGCATTAATACTGATTTAGTCCAAGATCTTCAAGCGGCGCCTATTCCAATAGTCACCCACTATATAGATGCTAAACCTCAATGGAGTTTATTCCCATGGGTTTTTTTACCCGTAGTCAATCCAAATCCTTCACACATAATCACCAACAATATTAATCCAATCAAAACTATATTCCCCAGCTCAATTGATACAATCAACAATAACACAAAAAAAACTATATTATTGAAAACATCCATATATAGTAAGACAATGGATACACCTGCTTTAATTAATTTAGAAACTCTAAAAAAAGAGCCTAAAAAATCGACCTTTAATAGTGGTGAAAAAAATATTTGCATATTATTAACCGGTCCTTTTGAATCTGTTTTCAAAAACCGAATCAACCCTACCATAAGTCAAAATCCAGATATAAAGTTTAAAGATAATATACTAGATAATAAAATGTTAATTATTTCTGATGGGACTTTTATTAATAATCAATTTTTTCAAGGATCAGCTCTTCCTATAGGATTTGATAAACATACAGGGACTCAGTATGGCAACAATGATTTTATTATAAATAGTATCGACTACTTATTGAATAATGAGAAATTTATTAGTATCCGATCAAAAAATATAGCCATAAGATTATTAAATCAAACAAAAATCACTGATGAAAAACAATATTGGCAAATTATCAACACGATAGCACCAATAATAATATTAAGTATTATTGGATTACTAATCTTTATAATACGCAAAAGAAAATATAAGCTATAAAATACGCATGAAAAAACTATACTTTTACATATTATTTATATGTTTCCTTACAGGACTAATTATCATAGGATTAAGACAAAGTCGTAGCACATCATCAATAAGGATGGACAAAAGAAATTTTGCAACCACAGACACGGCCTCTGTTTATCAAATTATACTTGAAAATAGAAATTTAGAAACAATTAAATTATCTAGACATATAAAAAGAAATAAATGGATATTAAATGATTCAATCATCGCGAACCAATACTTAATTAATTTATTATTGAAAACAATCAAAGAAATGAAAATTAAAAACCCAATTGCTAGAGCTGCATTGCCAAATGTTATACAAAGAATGGCAATACAAAATACAAGACTAGAAATTTTTCAAGACAAAAAAAAACCTAAAGTAATTTACATAGGAGGTGAAACTCCTGATCAACTAGGGACATATATGATGCTTGATGGAGCAAAAGAACCATATGTAATACATATACCGGGTTTTAATGGCTACTTAAGCTCTCGATTTTCTTGTAAAGAAAGATTATGGCGAGATAAAAAAATATTTAACAATAAGATTGTCAGTGCAAAATATATAGTAAATAATAGTCTAGAAATGACATCATCATATATAATAGCAAAAAATATCGAAGACTTAAATGCCATTCATTGTGAATCTTTTTTAACAAGTAATCCACAGTTTGACACTCATGAAATAAAAAATCGAAAGCCATTTTTTGAAATCGAAGTAATCAATGAAAATAAAAAAAATGAGACACTCCGCTGTATTAGAAAAAAACCTGTGAATAAAGAAAAATATCAAGACCACAAATATGACAGAGAGCGTTTTTATGGAATAAAAGATAATGCCATTATGCTCATCCAGTATAAACAATTGGAAAATTTTCTCATATCTGAATCTATATTAGATAGTTTTATGCCCTGGGAAAACAAATAGTCAATTGAAATGTTTTTTCAAAATCCTTGACTATATTTACAAAATAGAAAAAAGAAAAAATAATGAAATTTATAATATCAAGTGAAAATTTTTTAAAAACAATACAACCTTTAATGGGAGTGATTGTAAATAATCCAGCACTACCAATAATTGAAAATTTATTAATTGAAGTAGACCACAACATATTAAACGTAAAAGCAACGGATTTAGAAACCACAATCATTAATCAAACCAAGATACAATCAGAATCTAATGCGTCAATCGCGGTCAACGCAAAATTATTAGCTGAAACATTACGCACATTTCCAGAACAACCATTAACATTTAAAACAAATACAGAAAACAAGACATTAGAAATAATATCCGATCAAGGAAATTATAATATTTCCTACATTGATAGTGATGAATTTCCTAACACACCAGAAATAGCAGAATCTCAGTCAATATCAATAAGTGGAAGCACTCTTTCCAAAGGTATACAAAATACATTATTTGCCGCCGGAAATGACGAATTGAGACCCGTTATGTCGGGGGTATATATGGAAATAAATACTAACACCATTTTAATGGTGTCAACAGATGCTCATAAGTTAGTCAAATATGAAAATAACGTGGAAACTAACCCAAATCATTCAGCGAGTTTTATTTGTCCTAAAAAACCTTTACAATTACTAAAGAATACAATTAGTGAAGATAACAACAACATCAAAATAGAATATAATAAAACTAATCTTATATTTTCATTTGAAAACATGCAAATATATTGTCGACTTATTGATGGCAACTATCCAAATTACCAGGCAGTAATACCGAAAGAAAACCCGAACATCTTGAATATTGAAAGAGATAAATTATTGAGTTCGTTAAAACGTATTTCTATTTTCTCTAGCAAAAGTACACATCAAATTAAACTTAAAATCAATGGCAACTCTATTGATGTGTCTGCTGAAGATATTGATTTTTCTAATAAAGGAAATGAAACTATTAAAGTTGACTATGATGGCCAAGATATGGAAATCGGATTTAATGGTAAATTTTTAATTGAAATTTTAAATACTTTACAATCTGAAAAAATTAACATCCATTTTTCTACTCCGAGTAAAGCAGCAATCATCATGCCTGATATAGAAAACGAGAAAATTGAAAAAGTTTTAATGCTTGTTATGCCTGTAATGCTAAACCAGAATTAAGAGGAAATGATATGCGGAGAAGGAGGGATTCGAACCCCCGGTACCTTGCGGTACAACGGTTTTCAAGACCGCCGCATTCGACCACTCTGCCACTTCTCCTTTTAATAATCTAATGCTCGGCAAAATTAAATATTTTTTTTCATCTTTCATACATGATACTCAATTACATTACATATTTTAATTAAATTAATGTATAATGATTATAGTTTTTAATTTATTTCGCCTATGTCTCCACCTAATATCTAGGTTACCTTTAAAGGTATTATATAGGTTAGCCACATGCTTAAAACTTATAAATACAATATTTATAAAATATAGAATTAAAGTAATCCGACAGAATATACAAATGTCCTTTCCCACACTAAGCAAAAAAAAAATTAATAAACTAATTGATGATTTTTATAATGCCTTTTTCAATATTGTAATTGAAATTCTATCCTCTATCAGTATGACACAAAAAGAGATCATGCAAAAGGTTGTTATTCGTAATGTTGATTTAATTGAAAAAAGTATCCACAAAAAAAAACCTATTATATTAATATCTTCTCATTATAGTAATTGGGAATGGGCATTTTTGAGAATTTCATTAATAAAAAATATAAACCTGAATGCTGTATATAAACCTATTTCGAATCATTTTTTTAACGATATCCTACTAAAAATTCGCACTAAATTTAATGCTCAATTAATCCCCTTAGAAAAATGGATTTTTTTTATATTGAAAAATAAAAATAAAAATAAAACATTTATGTTTATTGCTGATCAAGTCCCTAGCAATGCAAAACATGGAAAAAGAATTAATTTCTTGAATCAATCTACACTGTTTCATGAAGGACCAGAAAAAATAGCAAAAATATTAAATGCAGATGTTTTTTATGTAGATGTATTCCAAGAAGAAAAAGGAGAATATACTTTAGAGTTTGAACAAATTTTGTCGAAAAATATTACACAACAATATGCTCAAATTCTTGAAAAAAGAATAAACAATAATCCTAAAAATTGGCTTTGGTCACATAATAGATGGAAAAGGTAGATAATAAAGTAGGTATTTTTATATTAAATCATAATGGAATAAAATGGTTAAAAGAAAACCTATATACAGTGAATAAATATAGTAAAGGACACAGTATTGTAATTATTGACAACAATTCCACTGATGATTCCATCGAATATATAGAAGCCAATTTTCCAAATATCAAAATCAAAAAACAACAACAAAACTATGGGTTTTCAGAGGGTTATAATCGAGTCTTGATGAAAGAATTTGATCTTGAATACTTTATTTTGATGAATAATGACGTAACAGTCACTCCGAATTGGATTGAACCTATGTTAGAATTAATTCAACAAAAAGATGTGGGAATTATCCAACCCAAAATAATAAATGCTATAAAACAAAATCAATTTGATTATGCTGGAGCTGCAGGAGGTTTTATCGATATACTTGGGCTACCATTCTGTAGGGGGAGAATTATCAATAATATAGAATTAGATTTCGGACAATATGATAAAAATATAAATATATTTTGGGCATCCGGCTGTTGTTTTTTAATCAAAAGAAAATTATTTCAGAGACTAAAAGGATTTGACGAAGATTTATTTATGCATCAAGAAGAAATAGATCTATGCTGGAGAACACACGGACTAAAGAAAAAAATTTATTATTGTGGATCCAGTCTAATTTATCATTATGGGGGAGGCACATTAAATAATCAAAATCCAAAAAAAAACTATTATAATCATAGAAATAATTTGTTGATATTAATAAAAAATATGCCAACCCATTTATTAATAGCTACACTACCTATAAGATTACTCCTAGATTATTGCATTATCCTATCTTATTTGATTTCAGGTCTATTATATCTATTGTATACTGCTCCACTGCATTTAAATAAAAGCTATGAAACACACAGTACATATGGAAAAAAAATGATCAAAAAAAGCTTTTGGATTGTATTATCGCATATATCATTTGTATTATTATTGAAAAAATTTCTTAAAAAAAGATATCCAATAATAGATGCAAAACAGATATATTTGAGAAGTATTATTTGGGATTATTACATACTGAAAAAAAAGAAGTTCTCTGATTTAAAAAAGTTTTGAGCGCTTTGTTAAATAAGATAATAGAACTTGAGTAAATCCATCTGAAATAAAAGAGGGAACATAGTCAATCTTATATTTATTGCAATTTAATCCTATTTCTTTTGTGAATTTATCATATAAGTCTAGATAGTGCTCTCTATATTGTGAGGGGTTCATATTAATTGTTTCATTACTTTCTAAATCTAGAAATTTATAAGGATGATTAGAAAATTCAAACATTTTTTCTGTATCTCTATCTTGAACATGAAATAAAATAACTTCATTCTTTTTATACCTAAGATGCTGAAAGGACTCAAATATATGCTCATTAGACTGTGCATCGAAATTCATCATATCACTAAATATTATAACTAATGATCTTTCCGGAATTTTTTCAATAAAATCTGTAATAGTAGCTGAAAAATTGGTGGTTTTTCTCTCTTTACCATATTGCTCGTTTAGCATTTTATCTAACACTCCCATTAATCTATTATAGTGATACTTATTACTTTTTGCTTGAGAAAAAAAATTTAATTGATCACTATAAAAAGTTAATCCAAAACCATCTCTCTGCTTATAAAAAAGATGAATTAAACATGCCGCGGCATATAATGAAAAAGATAATTTATTTAATTGATTTACACTATCAAATGGATATAACATTGAAGAAGATGTGTCGATTAAAATATGTGATCTTAAATTAGTTTCTTCTTCATATTTTTTAACAAACAACCTATCTGAGCGAGCAAATAATTTCCAATCAATATTTTTTATGGAATCACCTTGATTATACAGTCGATGTTCAGCAAATTCAACAGAAAATCCATGATATGGACTTTTATGTAAACCCGTTAAAAAACCATCTACAACTTGACGAGCAAAAAAATCAAGGTTGTCAGTGAAATTGACTTGTTCTTTGACAGAAGACATTAGTACAATAAAGACTGAATTAAATAAGGGAATTTAGCTTATCTTCTAACTGTCCTTTAGAGGCTGCACCAACATGTTTATCAACAATTTCACCATCTTTAAAAAATAATAATGTTGGAATCGAGGTAATGCCATATCTAGCGGAAATGTCTGACTCTGAATCAACATTAACCTTCCCTACAACTGCTTTATTTTTAAACTCATCATGTAATTCATTAATAATTGGGGTAATCATTCGACAAGGTCCACACCACTCTGCCCAAAAATCAACAAGGACAGGGACTTTAGATTGTAAAACCACTTCATCGAAGTCAGCTGTAGTAAATTCTTTAGCCATAATTGTAAATTTTAGATAAGCAAATCTAATAGATTTTTTTTTTAATACAAATATCTACGTATAGAAAATAATTCAAAGGCAATAACAATCTATTATTTTAAACTAAAATCATTTGAAAATTTACTCATTTCGTTAATAAATTGTTGACAAATCTGGACCTGATAAGATTTAGATAAAAAATTCAAGTCTACTTTATGACTTGATATTTTTAATTTTAAATTATGTTTACCCGGATGTTTTTGAACTACACTCACAAGGTCTTGAACAAAAATATCACTAATATCATCTAAATGAATTCTAAAATTAATTTCCTTGATCAAATTCTCTGCAATATCTGACAACAAATTTATCTTATTAAATTTGACATTTAAAGTCGTATCCCAAGAACGTCTAACAATAGAGGCAGAAAAATAAAGCAAAGCCCCAACAATAAAATAATTTCTAAACTTAATATACTCTTCACCAAATAATCTGAATTCTCTTTTCCCACTATAATCCTCTAGTACAACAATACCATAAGGCTTATCATTTTTGCCCATTCGTTCAATATGTGACTGAACATACCCCGAAAAAGTAAAGCTATTAACTGGATGATTAAAAAAATCAATATCCCTTATCTGATGAGAGCAAAAATGATTAACTTCTAATGAGTACTCATCTAATGGATGTCCTGAAATATAAATACCTAACACTTCTTTCTCCTTGTTTAACAATTCTAATCGATCCCATTGTTCTGTGTCGCTTAATACAGGCTCTTTAGTCATCGTTGTGAGTGTTGCTTGATCAAACATTTCTAACTGATTTCCAATGTCATTATTTTTAGAAAATTGCGAACGAAACTGAATAACCAATTCAATGAAAGTTTGATCATGACTTTTTTTGAAGAAATTAGCTCTATTAACTGAGTTAAGAGAATCAAAAACACCACCAAGAGCAAGAGCTTCTAAAACACGCTTATTTACTACTTTACTATCGACTCTTTTAATAAAATCTATAAAATTTATATAGATTCCGTGATCGAGACGCTCATTAATAATAGATTCAGCTGCAATAGAGCCAACGCCCTTAATAGCTCCTAGACCAAACCTTATCTCGTTATTTAAATTCACTGAATAGTCAATAAAACTCTCATTAAGATCAGGCCCTAACACACTAATACTCATCCTTTTACACTCATCCATATATTTAGTTAACTTAGACAAATCATTCATATGATGTGTTAAAAGAGAAGCCATAAATTCATGAGGATAATGGGCTTTTAAGTATGCTGTTTGAAAAGAAATAAAAGAATAACAAGTAGAATGAGATTTATTAAATGCATAAGATGCAAAGGCCTCCCAATCTTTCCATATTTTTTCCACTTTTTTTACATCATGTTTTCTCTCAAGACACCCTGCAAAAAACTCTTCTTTTAAACCATCTAAAATATTCTTTTTCTTTTTACCCATGGCTTTTCTTAAAACATCTGCTTTACCCGCAGAAAAACCAGCTAATTCTTGAGACAATTTCATTACTTGTTCCTGATAAACTGTAATACCATAAGTGTTGCCCAAATATTTTTCCATAACTGGCAAATCATAATTAATTGCTTCACGGCCATGCTTTCTTTCAATAAAATTTGGTATATATTCCATTGGACCAGGTCTATACAATGCATTCATTGCAATCAAATCTTCAAATTTATCTGGTTTTAAAGCACGCAGATGTTTTTGCATTCCAGGTGATTCAAATTGAAAAGTGCCTAATGTGTGCCCTGCTTGATATAAAGCAAAAGTTTTAAGATCTTTTAAATCAACATTATCTATATCTAAGTCAAGATTATGGCGCTTTTTAATTAAAAAAATTGCGTCTTTAATTTGAGATAATGTATTCAAGCCAAGGAAATCCATCTTTAACATACCTGCACGTTCAACAACACTATTATCAAATTGAGTAATTAGGAGATTTGAATCTGAAGATGTACAAACAGGCACATGATTAGCAATATCATTTGGAGTAATAATAATACCACAAGCATGTAATCCCAGATTTCTAATACTACCCTCTGTTAAACATGCCAATTTAACTAATTGATCTTCAGTAGGATTTTTTTTGATTGAATCTATAAAATTTTTAACCCTATTTAAATCATCTCTACTTAACTTAGATGACAATTCTTTAGAGGTTAACGAAAATATTTCATTCAGGGATATATTAGGTATTTTTTTAGCTAAAACATCAACTTGTGGTAATGGTACATTTAAGACCCTCCCCATATCACGAATTGAAGATTTTGCAGCCATTTTGCCATAGGTAATAATTTGTGCAACTTGATTTTTACCATATTTTTCAACAACCCAGTTAATTAATTTAGATCTACCAACATCATCAAAATCAATATCAATATCAGGCATAGAAACCCGATCAGGGTTTAAAAATCTTTCAAATAACAATTCATATGCCATAGGATCAACAGCAGTAATATCTAAACAATACGCAACTACTGATCCACCAACAGATCCTCGACCAGGACCTACAGATATTCCCATTTTTTTTGCATTTTTAATAATATCTTGTACAATTAAAAAGTAGCCTGGATAACCTGTTTTTTCTATTGTATTTAATTCAAAATCTATCCTATCAGCAAGTGGGCCACCTATAGAGCCATATTTCTTCTTAGCGCCAATTTCACACAAATGCCTTAAATAATGATTTTGGGTTGAAAAATTATCTGGTAAATTATATTCTGGCAACAAAACATTTGACTCGAGATCATATGTTTCAAATTGAGCAAGAAAATAATTTAAACTTTCAAATGATTTAGGTAAATCAGAAAAAATAGATATTATCTCATCTTGTTTTTTAAAATAAAAATTATCATTTGGGAAACCAAAACGTTTTCCATACCCCTGACCTTTTGGAACACTTAATTGTGTGCCATTTTTAACACATAATAATGCATCATGCGCTTCTGCATCACTTTGATTAATATAGTAAATACTACTAGTTGGTAAGTATTTGACATTATGCTCTTTTGCCCACTCTAATAAAACTTTATTGACATCATTTTCAAATTTTACATCATTTCGACTAACCTCGATGAAAAAATTATCTTGAAATTCATTCAGCCACCATAAAAAAGACTCTTTTGCCTGCTTAGTATTTCCAGCGATAATTAATTGTGCTATTTCTCCGTAAATACCACTTGTAGTAGCAATTAAATCTGATTTATATTGCTTGACCAAAGACTTATCTATTCTAGGGAAACCACTATATAAACCATCGATATAACCATATGAAGAAATTTTACATAAATTCTTATAGCCATTTTTATTTTTTGCATAGAGAACTTGTGAAAATCGCTTGTCTCTATTATGCATAGTAAATTTATGCTTTTTTCTATCGTCAACTAAATAAAATGAACATCCAAGTATTGGCTTAATATTATTTTGCTGACAAAGGGAGACAAATTCAAAAGCACCAAATAAATTACCATGATCAGTAATTCCCACAGCATCCATCCCACAAGAGACAACATGACTAACTAAATCAGAGACAGAAATTGTAGATTGTAAAAGAGAATACGAAGTATGACATCTCACATGAGAAAAGATAGAAATATCTTGAGTAGAAGCACTTGAATGAACCTCCTGTATATTCGTGTCATTTTCTAATAGGTTATTAGTTTTTTCTAAAATAGATGTAGGGCCTAAATCGATATCTGATAACTGAACAGGATTATTATTCTTACTTAAAAAGCTGCTAATATGATCTGAACTGATATCGGTATTTTCAGATGAAAGAATTTGTCGTCTCAAGATTTCAAAAAAAGCTCTTGCAGTTGCATTGACATCAGCTGCGCCATTATGTGCATTAACTTCTAGATAGGAATCATCAAATAATTTATTATATAGTTCTTCTAACTTTGGAGGCTTAAAACCTTTTCTAGTTTTAATCGTTCCCTTAGAATTAATACTATAACCAACTCTATCACCTATTGTTAAATTAGGAATAGTGTTAGATTTTTTATGTATTAAACCTTCTTGCATCTTTTCTGAGACACAATCATATACTTGTATTTTAAATTTATACATATCAATACCATCTCTTCCCTTCCATTGACCATTACTTTCTATTTTTTTTATGATACCATCTCTTCCAAATTTTAATTGACAATAATCCACTGTTTTTTTCATCGTATCAATAGTTTGCAGATCAAACAATGGATGCACCATATCTAACCTTAAATATTCTGAACCTAAAACATTGAGATCAAAGTCAATATTATGACCAATTAAGAAAATTGTTTTTGACAAAACCTTATTGAGATTATGTAGTGCTTCGGAAATTGGAATACCATGATCTTGAGCAATTGCATTTGAAATGCCATGAATTTCAGTGCTATCTAGTGGTATTTCAAAGTCTGTAGACTTAATAATATCATTTCCAGCTTCAATTAAAACACCATATTCATCGTGAAATTGCCAAGCAATTTGTACACATCTTGCAGTACTCCAATTTTCAAAATCACTAATTGGTTTTGAAAAATTAATAGGTAAGCCTGTTGTTTCTGTATCAAGTATTAAATACATATTAGTATGATATTCTATATTAATTTAAATGTAAGCAAAAATAAAATCGAATTAATTATTAATAAACAATAAAGTTATCAACTAATTAAAAAATTCATTTTTTTTTTATAAGTAAGAATAATTTTAGATATTTGCACCACTTAATTAACCGGGTTTCGGACCCTTTTAAAAAATTAATCATATGGCAACAAAAATTAGATTACAAAGACACGGAAAAAAAGGAAAACCTTTTTATCACATCGTTATAGCAGACTCAAGAGCTAAAAGAGATGGCAGATTTATTGAAAAATTAGGGACATATAATCCAAATACTCAGCCAGCTGAAATCAATATAAATTTTGACAGTGCTTTAAAATGGCTTCAACATGGTGCTATTCCAACAGATACTGCACGTGCCATATTATCATACAAGGGTATATTATTAAAAAAGCATTTATTAGAGGGGGTAAAAAAAGGAGCTTTTACAGAGGATATCGCAGAAACTAAATTCCAAAAATGGATTGAGGAAAAAGAAAATAAAATTAATGCATCTATCAAAAAAATAAGTGAAGATAAATCTAAACAAGAGGCAGCACAATTTGAGAGAGAAGAAGAACGCAGAAAGAAGAAAGAAGAAGCAATTATAGCTAAATCAAAACCAGCGGAAGAAACTCCAACAGAAGAAACTCCAACAGAAGAAACTCCAACAGAGGAAGCTCCAACAGGAGAAACTCCAGCGGAAGAAACTCCAACAGAAGAAACTCCAGCGGAAGAAACTCCAACAGAAGAAACTCCAACAGAAGAA
>PBKX01000028.1 GCA_002722215.1 Flavobacteriales bacterium
CGTTATCACAGGTTCCACAGTTATCTTCTAGAGAGTCACCACCCCATACACCTGCACAGTCTTGTGTGCAGTCATTTGTTGGGTCGTTATCACAGGTCCCACACTCATCATATACTCCAATACAGTCGTCAACATCATCACATATTAAATCTCCATCAATATCATCAGTACAACTCCCATTACATTCACCAATTGCATCTAGTATTCCGACACAGTTATCAATATCATCACATATTCCATCTCCATCTTCATCTAAATTATCAGGATCATATATACAAGGATCATCATTGTTGTCTACTAGTCCACCTGGTGGCACACAGCCATTTTCACTTTCATCATCTCCAAAGATATATGTGTCACTTCCAAGTCCATCACCATCTTCATCTAAATACCAAACTGTAATATTGTTAGGATTATCACTGTTGTTAGGGCAAGGATCATCTCCGTTGGCAACAAAGCCTGGAATTTCATCACATGAAGTTGTGTTTATAGCAGGGTTTCCAAGCCCATCGCCATCACTGTCTTGATACCATGTTTGCTCATAGATGCAAGATCCATCGTCTTCTAATGCCTCTTCATTATAGTTACATGCTGTTTCGTCTATACAGCCAGGAACTAAACAAGATCCATCATCTATAGTAGCATCAGCATCATAATTTGATGCGTTTTGATTAGTACAGCCAGGGATCCCTGTAACATCACAATTATAGTCTGCATCAAGTAATTGCGCAAATCCGTTGGCAACGAATGTTGAGGTAAATATCTGCTCTTCGTTCATAATGATTGCATCAGGACTAAAAGTTTGCTCCCCAACCTTCAGTAGCCAAGTAATTTCTTCTCCAGTAGCAAAGCCATTGTCGGACCCTGTTTCGGAGGCCATTAAGGCAATAGCTAATTGGTTATTATCAAAGTCACTACACCAAGTTTGATATCCAGCACACGCCAATTCACCTGAGTTGGTGGTAAAAAAACCTCCTAGTAATGACCCGCAAGGCGGCTCTTCGCCATTTAGTGTTACAACAGTTTGATACACTTGTACGGTCATATTAGCATCGGTCACTATGAATGTCCAGTCTACGCTTTCAAGTTCGCATTCACCCACGACGTCTCCGTATTCACAATTTTCTTCACCTGACGCAATTGTTACGTCATCACATCCTTCAATAAAATTAGATGCTGTTGGATCGCCACAAAAATCTAGTGTTGTTGCATTTAGTATAAAACAAGTTCCGTTATCTACTGTAGCTCCCTCCTCATAGTTAAATGCGATTGGGCAAATACATCCTGGAATTTCACAATTATCATTTTCAACTGTAACTATGATTCCAGGGCACAATGCATCATATATCATTGACCCGTCATTATCTGCTAGTGGGTTTAAGCATCCCTCTTCCAATATACAAGATCCATCATCTACTGTTGCAAGCGGATCATAATTATCAGTATAAGGGCATGTGCATCCCAAAACAGTTGATGCATCTACAGCGAAATCAATTTCATTCAGAACAAAGAGCCCATTTGCAACCCATTCAATGGTTTCTAGGCCTGCTTCAAATGTCCCGGCATTTAGTGCCTCAAGACTAGTTGATGGGTAATCAACGCCATTGAGATTTAAATAAAAATTCAATGTTTCTCCTGTATCAAATCCAGGAAATTCCACTTCATCATCACCCCCCCAAGCACTAATAGCAACACCATTTCCATCATTAATAAAACTATCACTTAGATCAACATATCCTCCACAGGATAGTCCCCCTGATGAGTTTGTATAAAAAACACCAATCAAAGCAGGGCTACTTATAGGGTCACCATTTACAAGAACACTGCCCGCATTTATAGCAATTGTAGCATTTCCAGTTCCAGTAGGTTCTGGGTTAGTCCACTCAAGATCTTGAGCATGAGTAGTAGATATCAATAATAAGGATGCAATAAAAATTGCAATGGAATATAAATTTTTCATACACTTTATTTTTTGTGCTGGGAAATATAAAAGTAATTAACTTAGAAAAGGTGCTATCCCACTAAGATACTAAAATTATTCATAAAATCCCATTTTAAGCAATACTAAAGTACTATAAATCATCTGTAAAATAAAGCGTAAAATCAAAAATTTATATGTTGAAAAAATTTCTTGATCAAATGAAATAAGATCTTTTTGAACTATATTTAAGGAACCTTATGCTTAGTCGATATTTTTACATTTTTGTATTTGCTCTTTTTTTGTCCATTATTGGTTTTATTTGCTTCTATACGGTTACGGATCCCGTAAGATCTACGAATGTATTAGCTGGGTGTTTAGTTATTTTCATTAGTAGCATCCTGTCAGGATTAGCGACACAATACTACTTAGCATACAAGATTTATCCTCAATCTAAAAAAGAAGATGAATTAAAGTCACTAAAAACATTAGAAAAATATAGGAGAGAGTTTTTCGGAAATGTATCGCATGAATTAAAAACACCAATTTTTAATATTCAGGGTTATGTTGAGACCTTAATAGGTGGCGCATTATATGATAAATCAGTAAATAAAAAGTATTTGAAACGCACTAGCAAAAGTGTTGATCGATTAATTTATATTATTCAAGACCTGGAAACGATTTCGCAACTAGAATCAGAAGAATTGAAGCTAGAGTTAACGACGTGGAATTTAAGCCAATTAATTAATGAAATAGTTGACCAATTTGAAATTAAGTTAAAAGAAAAAAAGATTCAATTAACACATGATAAAACAAGCACAAATTTTCGAGTTTTCGCAGATAAAGGCAAAATGAGCCAAGTTTTATATAATTTAATATCCAATTCAATTAAATATGGAAAAAAAGGTGGAATAACTAAAATAAGCTGTCATCAAACTAAATCAACATGTAAAATTACTATTAAAGACAATGGAATAGGTGTTTCAGAAAAAAATATACCCCGATTATTTGAACGCTTTTATAGAGTAGATAAAAGTAGATCGAGAGAACAAGGAGGCACTGGGCTGGGCCTTGCAATTGTAAAACATATTGTTGAGGCACATGATCAAACTATTGATGTGCAAAGTGTGATCGGAAAAGGGACGGAATTTATGTTTTCTATTGAACGCGCGAAGTCTAATAATAATTAGATTTATTCGCTATTAGCTTTTATAGTTAGTTGATTTTAATAATTTTGTTATAAATATTTTTAAATTATCGTGTCATGAGATTTTGTATTATAGTTTTATTTCTATTCATGTTTGGCTGTGTTCAACAAAAAGATGGTAACCAGAATATGAAGATGCATAATAATTCTAAAAAAGTATTTTTTAAAAATATAAACTCTGGGGACACTGTAAATAGTCCATTTATTGTTGAGATGGGGGTTCGTACAATGACAATAAAACCAGCAGGTGAATTAGAGCCAGGGACTGGCCACCATCATTTGATTATAGATAAAGGTTTTATGAAATATGGTGAAATTATTCCCATGGATAAGCAGCATCTTCACTATGGTAAAGGGGATACTGTTGCTGAAATTAGTCTGCCTCCAGGGGAGCATAAACTAACACTACAATTCGCCAATGGTATGCATATGTCTTATGGGGAGCAGTTTAGTAATGAAATCAATATATATGTCAAATAACTCAACTATGAAATTTCAATTTTCTATTTACTTTTTCGCAACTTTATTTTCAAGTTTAAGTACAGCTCAGATATTTTTTTCGGAATATGCTGAAGGGAGTTCGTATAATAAGTATTTAGAGATATATAATTATTCTCCTGAAACTATAAATCTTAACGAATACGCATTTCCAAGCTGTTCCAATGGTTGTGATGTAGATGGAGAATGGGATTATATGAACTATTTCCCTGATGGAGCGAGTATTGCCCCTGGGGATGTTTATGTAATTACTCATCCAAACGCATCTGATCCGGAAAGCCAATACTATAGTGAAGAAATAGCTATATATAGTGATCATGAATTTTCTTACTTAAGTAATGGTGATGATGTCTTTGCATTAATTCATGTAGATTCAGGGTTAGTTTTTGATGTTATTGGAGCGATGGGTCCTGACCCTGGTGATGGTTGGGACGTGGCTGGAGTAACTAATGCAACAAAAGATCACACATTAGTGCGAAAAAGTTCTGTTTCATCAGGCAACTTAGGTGATTGGATGTCATCTGCTGGAGTTGATGTTAGTGATTCGGAATGGATTGTATTTGACAATGAAACATGGGATAATTTAGGATTTCATATTTACGAAAATAATGGTTCTGATGATATTTTAGGCTGTATGTGTGAAGACGCGTCTAATTATATGTCTAGCGCAACAATTGATGATGGGTCATGTGTTATAGATGGAGGCTGTTCAGACCCTGACGCCTTGAATTATTCAGGTGATGTATGTGGTGTAGTAACATTTATTAATGAGGATTGTGAATATGAGACTGTTGATATTTCTGGCTGTTATACTGATGATATGGCATGTAATTATTTTGATTTCAACTACCAAATTACAGGAAGCAACATGACGATTAATGTGCCATTAATAGCACTAGAAGAAAATGATATTATAGGGGCATTTTATGTTAATCAAGATGGATTTTTGGTTTGTGGAGGATCTGGTGTGTTTGAAGGAGAGCAAATGGCTATTGCAGTTTGGGCAGATGATCCATCAACGAATACTATTGATGGATTTGACGTCGGAGATACATTTATTTTTCTGGTTTTAAGAAATGGAGTAGTTTTTGAAACAACATCAATAATGAACACACAAGCTCCATTTGTCGGGACATTTTTAATAAATGGCTTTGGTCAAATTACAAACCTTTCTATTGATGATCCATTTCTTCAAGATTGTGTGTATCCACCCTTAGGTTATGATTGTGATGGAAATTCAATATCTATTGAAGAAGATAATCTAGCAGGGAGATACGTGGTAGAGACTATTGATTTATTAGGTAGAAATTTTTCTGGTAATAGTATTCAAGAATTAAAAATTATAATTTATAGTGATGGTTCTGTCGAAAAAAAATACTATTTAAATCATTAAATTACAACCCCTTTCACTGGCATTCTGACTTCTTCCGAGTATATTAAAACCACTGCTGGTTAAGTAACCAAAATCATTCGTTGCAATGAAGCTGCAACTATTGATGTTGGCTAAATCAATGATATTAATGCATCCTCTTTTTTTATCTTTTAATATTTTAAAAGGATTTGTTTTATCTCTAATGATAATTTTTTTCCATGGGGGCGATTCAAAACAATTATCTCGATGATATGATTGTGATAATAATTCTGCCATACCATACTCAGAATACACTTTAGGGGTATTGAAAAGTAACTTGAGTTTTTTGTGTAATTCTTGCTGTATTATATGTTTTTTTTGTTTTTTAGTTCCCCCAGTTTCAATTACGAGACCCTGTTCTAAGTTTATTTTATATTTTTCTGCAAAATCTAATAAGGCAAAACTCAATCCAAATAAGATAAATTTTATATTTTTTTCTTTCAATAGCTTAATAGTGGAAATTAATTTTTTCTCACGATTAAGATAAAACCCACTGTAGTTTTGTTGGCTTAAACTAATTAGCTCTGAAGCCATGCAGGCTAATGAGGAATTAGGATTGTTTTCAAAATCAGGTATTAGGCATAAAAAACTATACCCTTTTGGGTCTCCTATAAACTTTTGAAAAGATTTTAGGATAGATTTTTTGTATATATCAAGGTCTTGTATATGGTGCTTACTTTTTTCTTTATTTGTTGTTCCACTACTAAAAAAAACTGTCTCTATTTGATTTGAACCGATTATAATTTTTTTTGTTCTAAATAGCTCTATGGGTAAAAATGGAATTTCACAATATGTTTGTATGTTATTAGTTCTAAATCCGCAAAGATTAACATACTTATTGTAGACAGGGTTGTTTTTATATTGATATTCAAACATATCTATAGCAATATCATTGAACTCCTCACTTGTTTTTATTTCAAATATTTTGTTTTTATCCATATTTTTATTGTCACCAATATAATTAAAAGTCTAAAATTAAAAATTTGAAAAAAATTATTTTTTTATGTACAGGTAATTCTTGTCGGAGCCAGATGGCTGAAGGATTTGCAAAACAAATGTTTTCAAATCAGTATTTTTTAATTGAAAGTGCTGGTGTTCGTGCAGATGGATTAAATAGTTTGGCAGTGAAAGTTATGATGGAGTTGGGGATAGATATTACTGCTCAAATATCAAAAGAAATTAAGTTTATCAATCTTGATAAATTTGATTTAGTTGTTACGGTATGTGATAGTGTCCGAGAAGCATGTCCAGTAATTAATGGTAAAAAAATAATTCACTATAGTTTTGTCGACCCAGCATTATCAGTTGGCACGATGGATGAGAAATTGGTTATATATAGGGGTGTCCGAGATCAAATTCAGGTTTTGGTACAAGAATTATTCAATAATTATAAATCAATATGTCACGAACAAAATTAAAGAAATTTGAGCAGTTAAAATTAATGAAACATGTTATCCAGCCTAGTAGGGAAGAATTGTTAAGTGATAATTTTCATCTAAAAGGTCGGTGGAGAACACAATTTAATAATGATAACCCTATTATTGTAGAATTAGGGTGTGGCAAGGGTGAATATACTGTAAGTTTAGCGGAAATGAATCCAGATTTCAATTATATAGGAATAGATATTAAGGGTTCGCGAATTTATTCTGGGGCAGATATAGTCGCTCAAAAAAATATGAACAATGTTCTTTTTATTAGGACTCAGGTAGAATATTTGTTGTCCCTCTTTTCTGCAAATGAGGTGCATGAAATATGGATTACTTTTCCTGACCCTCAAATAAAGTTTAATAGAAGAAAAAAAAGATTAACACATTTAAGCATGTTAGAAAAATACAAAACAATACTAAAACGAAATGGTGTAGTAAATTTAAAAACAGATAGTTTATTTTTACATGGTTATACCTTGGGTTTATTAGAGACGGGATCATTTCGTATTATTAAATCGATGCATGATATATATAATAATTACCATAATGATAATCGATTAAATATCAAGACATATTATGAGAATCGATTTTTAAATAATAATCAGCCAATTACATATTTAGCTTTTTCTTTTATTGATTAACTTTCCTTATCTTTCAGTTTATTATTAAATGCATTGATTTATGTTAATAACAGAGAAGAAGCTGTTGAGTATTCTGGAAAAGATTCCTTTGGATGATGCACATAATTTATCCAGTGCAAATGTGTTAAAAGAATTAAAAATCGTGGATAGTAATATAAAATTAAATCTATGTATTTTTAATCCCTCTTTACAGTTTAAAAATAAAATTAAATCAGCACTTTTAGATAAAATTTTAAAAAATTTCCCAAATGCAACTTTAGACATTGAATTTGTGGCTAGTAAAACAATTAAAAATACAATTGCTGTTGCATCGGGAAAGGGTGGGGTTGGCAAATCCACTATTTCATCAAACCTTGCCATTGCTTTAAAGAATCAGGGCTATAGTGTTGGCTTGTTAGATGCTGATATATATGGGCCATCGATTCCTTTAATGTTTGATGCTGAACATGAAAAGCCGAAAAAAGTTCAGCGTGGAGACACATCCTTAATGAGTCCGATTATTAGTTACGGCATAAAAATTATGTCAATTGGGTTTTTTTTAAATCCTAGTGATGCTCTTGTTTGGAGAGGCCCAATGGCCACTAAAGCTTTAACTGAAATTGCTCAAAACACGGATTGGGGGCATCTAGATTATCTATTAATTGACCTTCCTCCTGGTACAGGAGATATTCACTTAAGCTTGGTTCAAATACTATCAATCACTGGGGCTATTATTGTTACAACACCTCAGCCAGTATCTTTGATAGACGCTAAAAAGGCTATTAACATGTTTAAAAAGAAAGATATTAATGTACCTATAATTGGTTTAATAGAAAATATGTCTTGGTTATTAATAAATGAAAATAAGCACTATATATTTGGTAAAGGCGGAGGGGGAAGTCTTGCGGAATCTGAAAAAATTGATTTGTTGTCACAAATACCATTAGACCAATCGATAAGAGAAGCTGGTGATGTTGGGCGGCCAGCGGCTTTACAGGACAGTGTTCTAGGTAGTGTTTTTGATAGTTTGGGGCACGTAGTTCATCGTTGTGTTAGTGATAGGAACAATATGATAGCTCCAACAAAAAAAGTTCAAATAACACATAATAGAGGCTGTAATTAATTATTTTTGCAATTATGGATAAAGACAGCTTAATAAATCGAGTTAATAAGGGTTTGGATGATGTGCGGCCATATTTAAAATCAGATGGCGGCGATATTTCTTTAGTGAAAATTACTTCTGATTTTAATGTTGTTATTCGTTTTGAGGGATCTTGTAAAACATGTAACGTTAATCAAATGACATTAAAATTGGGTGTGGAAGAGGCTATTAAAAAACATGCACCTGAAATTAAGTCATTAGAAAGTGTAGATTAATTTATGATTAAATCTGATATAATTATTATTGGGGCGGGCCCATGTGGATTATTTTCAGTATTTGAAGCGGGTTTATTAAAAATGAGATGCCATTTAATAGATTCCTTGCCTCAACCTGGTGGTCAGTGTTCGGAAATTTATCCTAAAAAGCCTATTTATGATATCCCTGGATTTCCGGAAATTTTAGCAGGAGATTTAATAAAGAACTTAATGAAACAAATAGCTCCATTTAATCCTGGATTTACGTTGGGGGAAAGAGTTGAGATAATCAAAAAGCAATCAGATGACAGTTTTTTTGTTGTTACAAATCGTGGCACTGAGCACTCTTGCAGAGTTATCGTAATTGCTGCTGGGCTAGGATGTTTTGAGCCAAGAAAGCCAATGGTTGAAAATCTATCTTTTTTTGAAGATAAGGGTGTGGATTATATTATTAAAGACCCCTTTAAATTTAAAGGAAAAAAAGTAGTTGTCTCTGGAGGCGGTGACTCTGCATTGGATTGGGCAATATATCTTGCGGATGGTATTGCCTCTCAGGTTACTCTTGTTCATAGAAGAGATTCATTTAGGGGACATGTAGAATCAGTAGAGAAGATACATAAAATGAGTAATTCGGGGAAAATTAATTTAATAACAAATGCCGAAGTTCAAGCATTGAAAGGAGCTGATAAATTAACATCACTCACAATTAAAGCAGAAAAAAATAACTTTTCGATAGAAACAGATTATTGGGTCCCTCTATTTGGCTTAACTCCAAAATTAGGTCCAATAGCTAACTGGGGTTTAAATTTAAATAAAAATGCTATTGAAGTGAATACCTATGATTATAGCACTAATATTGAGGGGATATATGCCATTGGAGACATTAATACTTATCCGGGCAAATTAAAATTAATACTTAGCGGTTTTCATGAGTCGGCATTAATGTGTCAATCAGCATTTAAATATATTTTTCCAAATGGAAAAAAATCATTTAAATACACAACTGTCTTAGGGGGCATAGAAGGTTTTTAGTTTTGGAAAAAATTCTCATCAATATTATTGACCAGAATGGAGAAAAACATGTTCTTGAAACAAATTTAGATTCAGGCTTGAATCTAATGGAGGTGGTCCGAGATGAGGGATTTCAAATGGGGAATTGTGGTGGTATGGCCTTGTGTGCATCTTGCCACTGTTATATTCAAAACTCTCATGATATAAATAAAAAGTCGAAGGCAGAAGAAGATATGTTGAACCAATTACATAACTCTAATTTAGAGAGTAGATTAATCTGTCAAATTCCTATAAAAAAAGAATTAAATGGCGTAGTTTTAATTTTAGTTGATGATTAAGGTCGTATCTCATTTGGGATATTGCATATTGGGATTTCGGTCATTTTATGTTGGTTTTGTGTGTGAAGCTTATTATATATCTCTAACACTGTCTGTTCTCGTTTAGTGAGGTCTTTTCTCTTTTCATTAAGGCTCATTGCCCATTCTAGCTCTTTATATGTTGCTCCAATTTGAGCTTCATCTGTTCGCCCATCTTCCCACAATCCATCAGTTGGGTCGGCCTCCAAAATATCTTGACTTATACCACAGAATTTTGCTAATGATCTTACCTCCGATTTATTTAAGTCTCCTATTGGGCTAATGTCGACTCCGCCATCCCCATATTTTGTAAAAAATCCTATGCCAAAATCTTCAACTTTATTTCCCGTTCCAACCACTATACCATTTTTTGTAGTTGCAATTTGATATAATGTAGTCATGCGCAATCGGGCCTTGGAGTTTGCTAAAGCTAATTCAGATTGGTATTTTGATGGAATTGAGCCCTTATATGCATCGAATACATGATCAAGGTCAATAGTTATTGTTTCCACGTTACTATGGGATGCTAAGAGCCAATCCATATGCTTATTTGCTCTGTGTAATTCTCTTTTTTTTTGATGAATAGGAATCGAAACAATGAATGTTTTTAAGTTTGTCATTGCACATAGAGTAGATGTTAATGCTGAATCAATACCTCCTGAAATACCTACAATAAGATTTTTTTCATTTTCTTTCGAGTATGCATTTATCCAGTTTGTTATGAAATTTTTTAATTTATTTAGATGCATATCTACATTGTTAAAATAAAAATCCAACTCTTAGTCCTAATTGATGAAATAAGGCATCGATGTTATTCATAGCGTTGGTAATATTATTATTATAAAATATACTTCCCTCTATTGAGGTTGCTCCGCCTAAAGAATACTCTGCTCCAAGAAATATCGAGATGTCAATTATAGCCCCTTTTGCATTTTCGTCAGAACTAATAACTTCTTTTATTTTAAAATTTAAAGAAGGTCCAATTCTTGCGAAATAATGAAAATATCCTACTTGTCTAGATCGCATTTTCATAAATACAGGTAGTGTAAGATATTGTACTTTATAGTCTTTCACGGATGGCCCATCATCTTCTATGCCCCCTCCCTTATAAGATATGGCAAATCCAGATTCTAAGTAATGATTGATGCTTAGTGGCATTTCAAATGCATATCCATACACAACGCCTGGATTGCTATTGGTTTCGATATTTTTTAGATCTGTCGCGATAAAATTAATAGAGGGAGAAATATATAGTCCCATTCTACTATTATTTAGCTTGGTGTCCATTTCTTGTGAAATAGAGATCGAAAATAAGATCGAAAATAAATAAAGAACATTTAACTTTTTCATATTTTTAATCATATTAAAGTGTTGATCATTAAATATACATTATATGAATAAAAAAAAAAGAATGCAAAACTATATTTTATTATTATTTGCGACCATATTGACTACTTTTTTTATTCTTTATACCTTCTTTTTTAAGAAACAAATTTCACCTTTTCAAGATTGTGAACTTTCAGTTTATCAGTTCGAACAGGACTTTTTCAATATTAAAAAAGATTCTTTTGCTTTTTATTTTCATCATGTTTTAGACAGGTTTCCAGACTTTTTTACAGATACTAGTGTCATTTTTAATGAAAAAGTTTTTTTGGATGACACATTAAGGTCAGTCTTGGATTCTGTGAATTCTATTTTTAACAGAAAAGTGCCTATGTCACGGACATTAGAGCAGGGTTTTTGTAATTATCAAAAACATTTTCCAGGTATAAATTTGTCCATGTATACATTTATAGATAAATCTTTTGACTATAGAACTCCTGTTGTGTTTGCGAATGGTAAATTATTTATCTCTTTGCACCTGTTTTTAGGATCTGAGCATTCATTTTACGGTTTTTTGCCTGACTATATTCGGCATTCCCATGATACAATCTTTTTACCATCTTCTTGTTTTATGACCTTGGCTGGTAGACATATCCCATATACAGATTTAGATAATTTTTTAGAGGCTATATTATATTATGCTAAGCCGTATTTTTTTACGCAAAAAATGTTGCCAGGGATTGCCGATTATAAGCTATTGAAATGCCCTGAGGATAAAATAAAATGGTGTTATGAAAATGAATCGGCTATTTGGCGATATATGATTGAGCAAGACTATTTATTTTCAACCTCAAAAGATTTGATAGACAGATTTATCAATTTAGCCCCTTATTCCCAATTCGGATTACCTAACGACATCAATTCCCCTGGTAGTATTGGTGCATGGTTAGGGCTTCAGATTTGGAATTCATATGTGGCAAAAACAAATGTGTCATTAATCGAAGTATTAAATGAAACAGATTATTTGAAAGTTTTGAATAACTCTGGATATAAACCTTAGAAACAATGAAAAAAAACGAAAAAAGCGCCTTAATTAATTTTAAAATTAACTTAGATATTAATAATGTTCCTGAAAAAATAATATGGAATGCTAGTGATGTCAAGAAAAGTAACAGTGAAGCAAAAGCTCTTATGGTGTCTATTTGGGATGGCGATGAGAAGTCCTCCCTAAATATAGATTTATGGACTAAGGAGATGATGGCCGAAGAAATGAATTTTTTTACTTTTCAAATTATAGACTCATTATCTCGCACATACAAAAAGGCAGTTGGAAATGAAAAAATAGCCAAGGAGATTAGTGATTTTGCGATGCATATCGGAAAAACTTTACATGTTTTGAAATAATGTGTTCAGTTGAATGATTTTTTGTAGTATTTCATCTTTTCCAATTCTTTTTTTTGAAGAAGTTGTTATGCTTTCTGGAATTTTTCCCCATGAATTGTCATTCATGTGTTTATTATATTCTTTTATCTTTTGTTGAACTTTACTTGCATTTAAATTATCAGATTTAGTAAATGTCCTAATAAAATAGATTTGATTTTTAACCAACCACTTCATCCATTCTAAATCTATTTTCTGTGGAGGTATCCTGATGTCTATTAGAAAAAAAACAGCTGCCAATGGCTTGCCTCGTTGCAAAAAATATTCTCTTGTCATTTTTAGAATTTCTGCTTTTTTTGTTTTAGATATTTTAGCATATCCATATCCGGGCAAATCTACTAATGACCAACTATTATTAATAACCATGTGATTTATTAATTGTGTTTTACCAGGTTTTGACGATGTGCGAGCAATTTTTTGATTTAAAATCATATTGATTAATGAAGATTTTCCCACATTGGATCTCCCTATAAACGCATATTCTGGGCTGTTGTTGTTGGGGCAGTGTAATACATTTGTGTTACTATAGAAATCTGTAATTATCATTTTCATTTAGCCACATCTTTTAGCCAATTTACTAGGATTTTGTTAAATTCAATTGGTTGCTCTATCATTGGTGCATGGCCACATTTATTTATCCAAAATAAGTCTGAGTTTGGAATTTCGCTATGAAATTCTTCACCTACATCTGGTGGAGTAATTTTGTCATTTTTCCCCCAAATAATACATGTTTTTTGTGTTATTTTTGGTAAGTCCTCTTTCATATTATGCCTGATGGCAGATTTCGCCATCATTAGAACACGTAATACTTTTTCTCTACTATTGACTATATCAAACACTTCATCGACTAATTTTTTTGTTGCTTTTTTAGGGTCAAAAAACACCTCTTCAGTTTTAGATTTAATATAATTATAGTCTCCTCGTTTCGGAAATGCTCCACCTAAGGTGTTTTCGTATAGCCCCGAACTCCCAGATAGTATGAGTTTGTTTATTTTATCAGGATGTTTTAGGGCTAGTATTAGCCCAATGTGTCCTCCTAAAGAATTCCCTAGTATTGAAAATTCTTCTAGTTTCAATTCTTGTGTGAATTTGCTAATAAAATCTGCAAGTGTATTAACATTTGTTTTTAATATGGGCATGTCATATAGTGGCAGCATTGGCAGGATTACGCGGTATCCATATTGTGGAAGCCTTTTAATTGTATCTTCAAAATTGCTGACTGCCCCCATTAGTCCATGTAGTAAGACTATAACTTCACCTTCTCCTCTTTCGATATAATTATATTTGCTTTTCATCAGGATGCACGATAATAATTCACCCGGTAAATATATGTTTTAATATTTAATATAAATCTAACTCAAACATAGTTATTAACACTTGTTGGTTAAAAATGTTAATAAAATGTTCATTTCTTGTTTAAAAAAATAAGTGGTAGAAAGTGGTAGAAAGTGGGTTTAAATGGCTAATTTTATCCTATATAGTTTAATTTGTGGTAATATGGGATTGAATTTAATAGGTGTTTATCAATGCAAGCTAGACGCAAAGTCTAGGTTGATGTTGCCAAAGGCTTTTAAAAAGCAACTGGCTTCTTCATTAGATTCCCCATTTATATTAAAAAGAAGCGTCTTTCACCATTGCCTCGAATTATTTCCAATGGACGAGTGGAATAAGGTTGTTTTAGATATTAATAGATTAAATCGATTTGTAAAGAAAAACAATGACTTTATTAGAATGTTTACAGCTGGCGTTAAACTCGTTCAGCTTGATGTGACTGGGAGATTATTGCTCCCAAAAGATCTTCAGTTATATGCAGGTATTTCGAAAGAAATCGTTTTGTCTAGCTCTGCTAATATGATAGAGGTATGGGATAAAGCAGGGTATGAACTTATTATTAATAATGAAAATATTGATTTTGCACAATTAGCAGAAGATGTAATGGGGTCTAAAACCGAAGACAATGAGTGAATTTCATGAGCCTGTACTGCTAGCAAAGTCATTAGACGGATTAAACGTCAAAGCAAAAGGGACCTATGTTGATGTAACATTTGGTGGTGGTGGTCATTCACGGGCTATTCTTAATTCTTTGTTGGGGGGGCTTTTAATCTCATTTGATCAGGACGATGAAGCTATTAAAAATAAAATAATAGATGATAATCGATTTATTATGGTTAATCAAAATTTCCGCTACTTAAGAGAGCAGTTAAAGAGACTCAATATTTATAGAATTGATGGCTTGATAGCAGACTTGGGTGTTTCATCATATCATTTTACAGATAATGGCAGAGGTTTTTCATTAAAGTATGATGCTCCAGTTGACATGAGAATGGATCAAAAACTAGAGACAAATGGAGCTCATATTTTAAATAATTATAGTGCTAACCATTTAATGAGAATTTTTAAAGAGCACTCTGACTTTAATGCTCCGCAGCCGATTGTAAATTTAATAATTAAGTTCAGAGAGCAGAGACCTATAAATACAATATTTGATTTTAAAAAAATCTTTCAAGGTTTTGTTTCAGATAGACACCAAAATAAATTTTTTGCACGATTATTTCAGGCAGTTAGAATAGAGGTTAATGATGAAATTAATGCATTGAAAGAGTTATTGGCTCAATCGTTAGAGTTATTGAAGCCATCTGGAAGATTAGTTATTATTTCTTATCATTCAATAGAGGATAAAATAGTAAAGCGTTTTATGAGGTTTGGGAACTTTTCCGGTGTCCCAAAGAAAGATTTTTTTGGAAACCATTCCCAGCCATTTAAAATAATTACTAAAAAGCCCATTGTTCCATCGAGAGAGGAAGTGCAATTGAATAATAAATCTAGGAGCGCTAAACTTAGAATTGCAGAAAAACTATAAAACATGCTTAGTATTCAAAAAATATTCAATTTTAATAATTTTCAAAAGGATGGTTTGTTTAAGGATCTGTTTGATATCAAATCCTTTGTTATTGTGTTTACTATTTTTTCACTTATCAGTATTTGGTCATCGGATTTAGTTTATAATAAAACTAAGAAGATTAAATATTTAAATAAAGAATTAGAAAAACTAAAGGCCGAATATGTCTCGACTAAAACTATTTTAATGAGCAAAAGTAAGAAGTCTGTTTTGTTACAAAAGGGATCACAATTTGGTCTGTCGGAGTCAAAAAATCCGGTAAAAATAATGTATTTAGAGTATGAGAATTAGGTATCCCTTTCGATTAACATTAATCACTTTATTTGTGTTATGCTCTGCGGGGGCTATTGTTATTCAAATATTGAATATTTTAAATTCCAATGAGTTCTCCGCGGAAGATGAGTTTGTCATAGAAATCACGGAGGCAAATAGAGGAAATATTTATACAGCGAACAATAAACTCTTAGCTGTAACAACATCAAAATATGATATTAGATTTGATGCAATATATGCTAAATCAGTAAATAGTGCTTCTGAACTAGAGGAGTTGGCTAATGATTTGTCGCAAATTTTCAACACCAATTTAGAATATGAGAAAGATATAAATACTAAAACTAGATATGCTTTATTGAAACGAAATGCTTCTTTTGAAGAGGTGAAGCAAATAAAAAGGTTGCCTTATTATAATAAATCTTTACATGGTGGCTTGATTGTTAAGGCTGTCTTATCTAGAGAAAAGCCAAATGGCAACACGGCAGCTAGAACTATTGGAGATTTATATAAAAATAATACTCCTAAATATGGATTAGAGTATAGCTATAATACTGAATTGATGGGTCAGGATGGGAAGGCACTATTCCTTAAGAAGCCTGGCGCGGGAAAAATCAAGATTAAGGACTCTAATAATTTAAATGCAATAGATGGCAAGGACTTAATTACAACCTTAGATTTAGACTATCAAGATATTTTAGAAAACGCTTTGTTAAGGCAGCTAGAAATATATGATGCAAGTTTTGGAACAGCTATTTTAATGGATGTCAAAACAGGAAAAATCAAAGCAATTACTAATCTGAAAAAGATAAAAGAAAATAAATATGGCGAGATATTAAACTTTGGTGTTACTCGTCAAGTAGAGCCAGGCTCAACAATGAAGTTGGCATCCATTATGGCCTATTTTGAAGATTGTCATGGAGATGTCAAAGATACGATTGATTGTAAAAATGGAAGGTATAGGTTTAAGGGGGCGCCTATATTCACAAAAGATAGCAAAAAATTAGGCGTGGTTACTATAGAAGATGCTTTTGTTCATTCATCTAATATTGGTATTGGTCGATTAATACATAAAAATTATAAAAAAAATCCTCAAAAGTTTATTGATAGGTTATATAGTTTTGGTTTAGGAGAAAGATCAAAAATCGATTTAAGTGGTGTGCCTTCTCCGACAATACCTTCTCCATCGGACAACTCATGGTCAGGCATTTCTTTACCATGGATTTCTTTTGGTTATGGTGTCCATTTAACACCACTAGATATATTAACTTTTTATAATGCAGTTGCAAATAATGGCTATTTAGTCTATCCATATTTAGGAGAGTCATTTAGGCAGGGCAGTGAATTAATTCCCATCCCAAAAGATAGGATATCTCGTACTATTTGTTCACAATCAACAATTGAAAAGACTCAAGCGTTATTAATGGGAGTGGTTAATCGAGGGACAGCATCAACATTATCAGATTTGCCGTTTTCAATTTCAGGAAAAACGGGAACTGCCGTTAAAAACTACACAAATTATTCGGGCAATGACGCTAAATCATATCAATCTTCATTTGTTGGGTTTTTCCCTTCAGAAAAACCACAATATAGTTGTATTGTATTAGTGGATAATCCAAACATAAATGTTGGGTATTATGGTTCTGTAGTAGCTGTTCCCGTATTTCAAGAGATTGCACACAAAATCTATCTTAAAGAAGGGCTAGCATGGCCAACAGATTATGAGGCTATTTCTAGAGAGGATATTGTCTGTTTAGAAGGTTTTGTAGACTCAGTTGTAGCTTCAAAAAAAAACATAGAGCATGGTCACTGCCCGAATGTTGTTGGGCTGCATCTTAGAGACGCTTTAAATATTTTGAATTCAAATGGTTATGAAGTCATTATTAAAGGTCGATTTGGGCATGTTAAATCTCAAAATCCGCAACCAGGCAGTATCGTTAATAAAAAATCTAAAATCACATTATATATTTAAATGAAAGCATTAGAAAAATTATTAAATGGATTAGATTATCAGCGTGTTATTGGGAATATAGATGTATCCGTGAGTGATATCCACTTTAATTCAAATAATGTTGTTCCATTGAGTATGTTTGTTGCAAATTCAGGGGAACATCATGATGGTCATGATTTTATTTCTGATGCAATTTCAGCAGGTGCGGTTGTAATTGTGTGTGAGCGAATTCCCAAAAAAACCATAGAGGGTGTAACGTATGTAAAAGTTATTAATAGTGCTTTTGCTCTCGGAATATTATCTTGTAATTTTTTCAAACACCCTTCTAAGCAGATTAAATTAATTGGAGTTACGGGCACAAATGGCAAGACATCTATAGTATATCATCTTTATTCACTTTTTAGAGCACTTGGCTTGAGAGTAGGGCTAATATCTACAATTGAACAGAAAATAAATGATCAGTCCTATCCAACGACACACACTACTCCGAATACACTTGAAATCAACAAATTATTAACCTTAATGGTCAAAGAGGGCTGTGAATTTTGCTTTATGGAAGTTAGCTCACATGGAATATTACAGCATCGAATTGCGGGGCTTAGTTTTGATCTAGCAGTTTTCACGAACCTTACGAGAGATCATTTAGATTATCATAATTCATTTTCTCACTATCTAAATACAAAAAAATCTTTTTTTGATACGTTGAATAGAAATTCGAAATCAATCATTAATGGGGATGATAAATACGGCTCATTAATGTTGGCTGATACAAAATCAATAAAAATATTTTATTCAATTAAAAAACCTGGACATTATCAAGCAAAAATAATTGAAGACAGTATTGGTGGTCTAACGCTAGAAATAGAAGGAGAGCAAATTACCACTCCTTTAATTGGATTGTTTAATGCATATAACTTATTAGCAGTCTATGCTGTCGCAAAAGAATTGGGGCAGAATACAAGTGCTGTGCTAAAAATTTTAACAAATATCCAGTTAGTTCCAGGCAGATTTAATACCGTGAAGAGTAAAGATGGTGTAATGGGGATTATTGATTATGCTCATACTCCAGATGCTTTAAAAAAGATTATTTTATCCATATCAAGTTTTTGTAAAATACATAAAAATTTAATTACAGTTATAGGTTGTGGTGGAGATAGAGATGTTGGCAAGCGGTCAATAATGGGAAAAATTGCAGTAGATTATAGTAGTGTCGCAATATTTACATCGGACAATCCTCGATCTGAAAATCCACAACATATTCTAAACGATATGTGTTTAGAGTTATCAAATGAACAAAAAAATAATGTTAAACAAATTGTAAATAGAGAAGATGCGATTCGTTTCGCGGTTGATATTTCGTCCAAAGATTCTGTGATTTTAATTGCAGGAAAAGGTCATGAAAAATTCCAAGAAATTAATGGTGAAAAAATCCCATTTGATGATTTAACAGTACTTCAAAATTTTTTAAAAAAATAAAATTATGCTACACTATATATTCGATTTTTTATACACAAATGGTCTTGACCCATCGATACATAATTTATTTAATTATTTATCAGTTAGATCAGCACTAGCCATGATATTTTCACTGTTAGTTACCATTTATTTTGGAAAAGTAGTAATCCGGTTTTTAAAGACAAAATTAGTTCAAGATCGGATAAGAGATTTAGGCTTAATAGGGCAAAATGAAAAACAAGGCACTCCGACTATGGGTGGAGTAATTATTTTACTAGGAATTTTGATCCCTACATTATTGCTATGTCGTTTAAATAATATCTATGTGTTGATATTACTATTATCCACTATATGGATGGGTTTGATAGGATTTTTAGATGACTACATAAAAGTTTTTAAACAAGACAAAAAAGGATTGGCGGCTAAATTTAAAATTATAGGTCAAGTCATATTAGGTTTGATTGTTAGTTTGATTATGTTCTTTCACCCGGATATTGTTATTAGAGAAAACGCAGATCATTCTGGTGATAAAAACATGACAATACTGCCCCAGAATAATCAAAATGAATTTACAAAGGCATTTCTAGAAGAAACAAAATCCCTCAAAACCACTATTCCATTTTTTAAAAATAATCAATTGGATTACACAAACTTTGTGCCTAAAAAATGGCAGACAAGTTTTTTAATTTTCTTCCCATTTAGCTTGATTGTCATATTCATTATTTCGGGAGTATCAAATGCTGCGAATTTAACTGACGGCATTGATGGTCTTACAACAGGCTCTTCTGTTATAATTGGCTCTACTTTAGTAATTTTTTGTTACGTTTCTGGGAACATGTTGTTTGCCGATTATTTAGACATTATGTATATACCAAATATCGGGGAATTGGTAGTTTTTATGTCTGCTTTTATTGGATCATGTGTTGGCTTTTTATGGTATAATTCATATCCAGCTGAAGTTTTTATGGGTGATACTGGCAGTTTAGCATTGGGGGGCATTATAGGCGTAGTCTCTGTATTAGTTCGAAAAGAGTTACTGTTGCCAATTTTTTGTGGCCTATTCTTTATACAAAGTCTTTCGGTCATAATACAGGTTTCATATTTTAAATATACTCGGAAAAAATATGGTGTTGGTAAACGCATATTCTTAATGTCACCATTACATCATCATTACCAAAAAATAGGCATTCATGAAAGTAAAATTGTCACCAGATTTTGGATTGTGTGTGTTTTTTTATGCCTTTTAGCATTTGTTACGTTAAAATTAAGATAAATGAAGGGACAAAATATTCTTATCATTGGTTCTGGAATTAGTGGGGTTGGAGCAGTAAAACTCGCAAAACATTTAAATTATAATGTCCGTCTAACTAGCAAGGATCCTATTAGTCAATTAAATAAAACATTATTTTATGATTTGGGGGTTGAATTTGAAGAGGAGAAACATAGTTTGTCTCATATTGAGTGGTGTAACTGGATAATTAAAAGTCCGGGGGTTTCTGCAACGATTCCATTGTTGATTTTAGCAAAACAAGAAGGCGTTCCGGTGATTTCAGAAATAGAATTCGCATATAGGCATACAGAAGCTAATATTATCGCAATTACAGGAACGAATGGAAAAACAACAACTTCAAAATTATTGTGGTATATATTAAAAAATGCTGGTTTAAGTGTTGGGTTAGCTGGAAATATAGGAATTAGTTTTTCAGAGAGTATTATTCATAATCAATTTAATTACTATGTGCTTGAAATAAGTAGTTTTCAGTTAGAGGATATTATTGAATTTAAACCCAGTATTTCCATATTACTTAATATAGAGAAGGATCATTTAGATAGATATAGAGATTTTAGTCATTATATACAAACAAAAATGAAAATACAGATGAATCAGGACTCAGGTGATTCATTTATTTATTGTTTCAACAATCAAAACATTATAGATAATCTAGAAAACGTCAAGGCAAATAAATACGCTTTTGGGAGTTTTGATATGGATATGAATGAATATGGCGGATGCTTAAAAAATGAACAAATAACAATTAATACAATTAAAAATAATTTTACTATGACAATACATAATTTAGCTTTACAGGGCAAACATAATTTTTATAACTCTATGGCAGCTGCAATAGCTGCCAGTACATTGGGGATAAAAAATCATATTATTAAACAGTCTTTATCTGACTTCAAGGGGGTTGAGCATAGATTAGAATTTGTTGCTCAGGTTTCCGGAGTTCGTTTTATCAATGATTCGAAAGCTACAAATTGTAACTCTGTTTATTATGCTCTAGAAAGTACTACTTCTCCTATTATTTGGATTTGTGGTGGGGTTGATAAGGGCAATGATTATTCTATACTAAGTGATTTAGTTCAACAAAAAGTTAAATCTATAGTTTGCTTAGGTGAAGCTAAAAAAATAGATTCTGCATTTAATAAATCCGTTGAGAGTGTGACACAGACAAACAATATGAAGGCTGCAGTTCGTAATGCATTTGCTTTGGCAGATGCGGGAGATACGGTTTTGTTGTCTCCAGCTTGTGCTAGTTTTGATTTATTTCAAAATTATGAGGAAAGAGGCAGGGTATTTAAAGATTGTGTTTTAGCAATTTAGATTTTATATTATGGTTAAAATATTTGGGGATAAAATTATCTGGTCAGTCTCTATTTTACTTTTCTTAATTTCCGTTTTATTGGTTTATAGTTCAGGCGGATATCAATCACTGCCTATTCATATTACACATTTATTTCTGGGTTTGGGTTTAATTTTTATTTTTTCTAGGTTTAACTATAAGTATTTTACTAATTTGTCTTTTATTTTAGTATTAGTATCCTCTATACTCCTACTTTGGATAATTTTTAATCCATCATCATATCGTGGAGATCTCCTTGCTGGGAGATGGATAAAAGTTGGTTTTTTGTCTTTTCAGCCATCAGAGTTGGCTAAGTACAGTTTAGTTCTTTTTTTATGTAGAAATTTAGTTGTTTATAAAGAGTCTTTAATGTCATTTCGGCTCTTTTTTGTATACATCCTTCTCCCCACGCTTATAGTATCGGGTTTAATTATACAATCTAATCTTTCAACTGTTTTATTGATTATAATAATTCTATTTTTTATAATTTTTTTATCCGGTTATCCAATTCAACTATTTTTTAAACATTTACTGCTCCCCGCTCTAATTATTACCAGTTTCTTTTTCTCCTTATTATGTTTACCTCCAATTGATATTATTGATCAATATCTTCCTAGATTAACTACTTGGAAGAATCGAATCGTTGCCCAAGATATTGATGCAGTTCCATTTAGATGGGTGGATTCATCTCAGTATAATGCAAAAGAAAATTCGTTTCATAATAATTACCAAATTAATAATGCTTTATCCGCAATTAATAGTGGTGGTATTTTAGGGAAGGGTGCCGGGAAAAGTTATTATAAAAGATTACTGCCTGATTCAAAATCAGATTTTATTTTTGCTATTCTAATTGAAGAATATGGCTTAATTGGAGGTGCGGGAGTATTGTTCTTGTACCTGTTGTTTTATCAGCGGATTATAGTTTTAAGCATAAAGTCCAGAGATGATTTTCCCCGACTTTTATTACTTGGGCTTGGTAGTGTTGTAGTCTTTCAAGCATTATTGCATATGAGTGTTTCGGTTAATTTAATTCCTGTAACAGGACAAACTTTACCCTTAATTAGCAAGGGAGGGTCTTCTGTTTGGGTTACATCTTTAGCATTTGGAATTATTCTGAATATTAGTCATCAAATTAACAATCAATCAGAATGAGAAAAAGAAAAATTTTAATTAGTTGTGGAGGAACTGGAGGGCATATTTTCCCTGCTATAGAAATTGCTAAATCTTTTAAAAACCTAAATCCGGATATAGATTTATTATTTGTGGGAGCATTAAATAAAATGGAAATGATAAAAGTTCCAAAGGCAGGCTTTCCTATCATTGGCATTTGGATTCAAGGTTTATATAGGAATTCAATATTTAAAAACACCCTTTTTTTCATTAAGCTAGTTGTGAGTCTACTTCATTCATTTGGAATCCTAATCTACTATAGACCAGTTGCGGTAATTGGTACTGGAGGATTTGTCACAGGTCCAGTCCTCTTATTAGCATCCATTCTTGGAGTGAAAACATATATCCAGGAACAGAATTGTTTCCCTGGAATAACTAATAGAATACTTGGGAAATTAGTTTCTAGGGTGTTTGTGGCCCATGAGAAAATGGATTCTTTTTTTGCTGCACATAAAATCACCAATTTTGGTAATCCAGTACGACTTCAATTACGGACTAAAAAAAGTGATGACTTTGTAAATCAAAGCAGGTCTTTTTTTGGATTATCTTCTAATAAATTTACTATATTGGTTATTGGAGGGAGTCTTGGTGCAGAGCCCATTAATAAATCGATTGCTTATCATTTAAAAAGCATATTAAAGCAGGATTGTCAATTAATTTGGCAAACAGGCTATAAAGGTTATGGAGATTATGGAGGCTTAAAATCCGCCAACTGTTCAGTTCAAAAATTTATTGATAGGATGGATTTAGCATATTCTTCCGCTGATGTTGTAATATCAAGGGCAGGAGCAATTGCAATAACAGAAATATCTTTTCTTGAAAAAGCTAGCATACTGATTCCATCTCCTCACGTGACAGACAATCACCAATTTAAAAATGCTAAATACTTGGCAGATCACAATGCTTGTTTACTCATGTCAGAATTAGAGTTAATGGGCCCCAAATTTATTAAATACATTAATTATTTAAAAAGTGACAATATCCGGAATAGTATTGGTAAGAATGCTCATAAATTATTTAAGTACAATGCTTCTTCTGAGATTGCCGCCTTAATATTAAAAGATATAAAATCAAAAAAATAAAATGTTAAAGAATATAAAAAATATATATTTTTTAGGTATTGGGGGCATTGGAATGAGTGCATTGGCCCATTGGATTAATTTGAGAAATATTAATACACAAGGTTGGGATGATGCTGAAAATACTCTTGTGTTAAATAATCTTGCCGATAAAGGCATTAAAATTCATAATAAATTCAAAAAAGATCACTTTTTAATTGATGTAAAAAAATTTAAAACTACTAACTCTGTTGTTATCTATACCCCAGCAGTTTCAACAAATCATCCTATTTTTCAATATTTCAAGTTAAAAAAAATCAGTATTTATAAGCGTTCAGAATTATTGCAATATATATCTGCGGACTATAAGGTCATTGCTATAGCTGGCACTCATGGAAAAACCACTATCAGTATTATGTTATCACATATTTTAAAATCGTCAGGTGTTGATTGTAATGCTTTTTTTGGAGGAATTTCAAAAAACTATAATTCTAATTTTTTAACTGGAAATTCAGGCATCATGGTTGTTGAGGCAGATGAGTATGATAAGTCACTATTAAAATTGTCACCCTATATGTCACTTATTTCATCGATGGATAAGGATCACGGTGATATATATTTAAATGATGCTGAAATGACTGATGCATATAAACAATTCATTGAAAATACTCAAAAAAGCATTATTGGTCGTCATGATTTAAGTCCTGAATTTGATTATACTTATTCAGTCGAATCAGATTCAGATTTCTATGTGAGTAAATATAAATTTGAACACAATAGATTGATGTTTAATTTGCATTTCCCAAATAAAAAAACAGTTAAAACTTCCTTATTGTATGGCGCAAAATACAATATGGAAAATGCGGTTGCTGCCTCCGCTTTAGCGTTTTTAATTGGAGTTAATCCAATTGATATTGGTAAATCTTTAATGTCTTTTAATGGTGTGGGTAGAAGATTTGAGTATCATCTAAATACTGATAATCAAATTATTATTGATGATTATGCTCATCACCCAGAAGAGTTAGCGGCTTTGATTAATAGTACTAGGCTATTGTACCCACAAAAAGAAATTTTTTTAATTTTCCAACCCCATTTATTTTCTAGAACACAAGATTTAGAGATGGAGTTTGCATCAGTATTGTCTTTAGTGGATAAATTAGTATTAATAGATATTTACCCTGCTAGAGAGGAAAAAATATCGGGTGTTACATCAAAAAATTTGTTAAAAAAAATTAAATTAAATCATAAATGGTATGTTGATGAAACAGTTTTTTGCGATAAAAATAAAACTCTTTTCAGTTCTATTTTATTGTCTGAAAATCCAGATTTGGTAATTACTGCCGGTGCAGGTGATGTCTATAAATTAATACCAAAAATTAAATCAATTTTAGGATGAATATCAATTTATCAATATTTAAATTTTTACTTTTTTTTATTTTGAGTGTAATCTTAATTCTTTTAATTAAATCTGTAAATTCATCTCGGGATTTTAGCGGACATGTAGTTGTAACTTATATTAATAATACTAACTATAGCCTTATTACAAAAAAAGACATTAAAGATTTAGCAATTAATTTTTTAAATACGCGAGACTCTTTAGGTAAAGATATAAACATAAGCTTGTTAGAAGATTTAATATCACAAGATCAATATATCAAGAAAGCTGAAGTATATTTAAATCTAGATGGCGTAATGAATATATATGTTTATTTCCGAGAACCATTTATAAGATTTTTGGCCGAAAATGAAATATGCTATTTTGACAAGGAGGGCGTCAAGCTCCCTGTGTTAACAGATGTAAATCAAGATTTATTAATTGTTGGTGGCAATATCTTTGATGGGAAAAGGGATGCTTTATATTCTATAGTTAATACTATATATAGCCATCCTTTTTTGAATAAAATAATTGGAGCTCTTTATTATGATAATAATTTGGGTTATGTGATATCTGGAAAGGTATGTGATTTAAAGATTCAGTTAGGTGAGCATCCAGTTGTTGATCAAGCTAAAATAAATATGATAAAAACATTTTATAATTTTTTACTTCTTGATTCAAATTGTAGCTATTGTGATTTAATAGATATAAGATATGATAACCAAATAATATGTGTTAAATGATATGAAGAAAGAAAAAATTGTCTTTGGACTAGATATTGGTACAACTAAAATAGTTTGTTTAGCTGGTAAACTGAATGAGTATGGCAAGCTTGAAATTCTGGGAATGGGGAAGTCAGAATCTTTAGGTGTTAGACGAGGAATCGTTAACAATATTATGCAAACCGTTAAATCGATCAATCATGCGATAGATATTATAGAAAAAGATTTTTCTATTAAGGTTGATTCGGTTTGTACGGGTATTGCTGGACAACATATAAGAAGTTTACAGCATTCGGATTATATTACTCGAAATAATCCAGAAAAATATATTGATAAATCAGATATTGAAAAATTGCATAAAAATGTAAAACAATTAATTCTTCTACCTGGTGAGGAAATTATTCATGTTTTGGCCCAAGAGTATAAAATTGATGGAGAGTCTGATATTAATCAGCCAGAGGGTATGCATGGTAGTAGGTTAGAGGCTACTTTTCATATTGTGGCTGGTCAAACAGCGGCTATAAAAAATATAACTAAATGTGTAGTAGAATCGGGCTTGAGGGTAAGCGCATTAAATTTAGAGCCACTTGCATCAGCCGATGCTGTTCTTAGTGTAGAGGAAAAAGAAGCGGGTGTTGTTTTAGTAGATATAGGTGGCGGTACAACAGATGTGGCGATTTTTAAAAATGGAATTATCAAGCATACAGCTGTTATCCCTTTCGGTGGGAATGTAATTACTGAAGACATCAAAGAAGGGTGTTCTATAATACACCGAGATGCTGAATTATTAAAAATCCAGTTTGGATCAGCTTTGCCTAGTGAAAATAAAGATAGTGAGATTGTTTCTATACCTGGTTTAAGAGGACATGATCCTAAAGAAATCTCTGTAAAGAATTTGTCAAAAATTATTAAAGCAAGGGTTGAGGAAATTATAGATCAGGTATACAGACAAATTACGTCTTATGGTTTTCAGGAGGGGAAAAATAAATTAATAGCTGGAATTGTCCTAACGGGAGGAGGTTCGCAACTAAAACACATTAAGCAATTAACCGAATATATAACAGGTATGTCTACTCGGATAGGCTATTCGAATGAGCATTTATGTAAAGGTACGTTGGAGGATATTTCAAACCCATCTTATGCTACATCAGTTGGACTTGTTTTAAGGGGATTGAAGTCACATAATTTACAAGATTCTAAAGTTATAAAAGATCATCTTCCTGAAGAAGCATTTTTTGAGAATTGGGCAAAAAAATTCCTTGAGTATTTATCAAATGGTACAATTTAAATATAAAATTAAATAGAATATGATGAAAGATATAAATAATTTTAAAAATTCATCAGAAGATTTGTTTTCTAGTATAAATAACAACTCTTCTTTTGATTCTCACAATAATACTGAAGAAGATTCAATAGATTTTGGTTCTGAGGATGATTCAGTTTTATCAGAAGCTACTGCTGAAGAGGATTCAATAGATTTTGGTTCTGAGGATGACTCAGTTTTATCAGAAGCTACTACTGAAGAAGATTCAATAGATTTTGGTTCTGAGGATGATTCAGTTTTATCAGAAGCCACTGCTGAAGAGGATTCGATGAAATTTGATTTGCCTAAGAATCAGTCATCTGTTATAAAAGTTATTGGTGTTGGTGGTGGTGGGAGTAATGCGGTTAATCATATGATTAATCAAGGGATTAAGGGTGTGGATTTTATTATTTGCAATACGGATGCACAAGCTTTAGATCAAAGTCAAGTTTTTACCAAAATACAACTAGGAATGTCTTTAACCGAGGGTTTGGGTGCTGGAGAAAACCCTCAAATAGGAGAGCAGTCTGCTATTGAAAGTGAAAAGGAAATTCGCGAAATACTGGGTAAAAATGCAAAAATGGTTTTTGTTACTGCTGGAATGGGGGGAGGTACTGGTACTGGCGCAGCTCCCATTATTGCTAGAATATCAAAAGAGTTAGATATTTTAACTATTGGTATAGTAACCGCTCCATTTGGCTTTGAAGGTCCAAAGAGGGCTAGTCAAGCTCAAGAGGGAATAGAAAAAATGAGAGAATATGTTGATTCTTTAATTGTTATAAATAATAATAAATTACTTGAAGTTTATGGGGATTTAGAGGTCGAGGCTGGATTTGCTAAAGCAGATGAAATATTAATGGTTGCCGCAAGAAGTATTGCTGAAGTAATTACACAAAAATGCACGATTAATATCGATTTAAATGATGCAAAGACAATTCTTAAAGACAGCGGTACTGCTATTATGGGATCAGGAAGGGCTAGCGGTGAAGATAGAGCTCAAAGAGTGGTTGAAGATGCTTTAGATTCCCCATTACTAAATGACAATCATATTAAGGGAGCTAGTCAAATTCTTTTATTGATTTTATCAGGAAATCAGGGTATTAAAATTCATGAGATAGATGAAATAAGCAATTATTTACAAAAAGAAGCAGGAGGTAGTGCGAATGTTATTTTGGGGCTTGGTAAAGATTTGACATTAGACAACGAGATAAGTATTACTATTATTGCTACGGGTGTATTGGGTAAAAATGTTGATCCAGCAACAGGCTTTGAACAAAGAACAGTGCATTTATTAAAGCCAGACTTAGATGCTGTTAGTGTGTCAGAGGCAGATGCTGTTAGTGTGTCAGAGGCAGATGCTGTTAGTGTGTCAGAGGCAGATGCTGTTAGTGTGTC
>PBKX01000029.1 GCA_002722215.1 Flavobacteriales bacterium
AAAAATTTTTTTTCCACTATTTGTGTGATTTCAGCTACCCATAGCATTTTAATTTTCATAATCGGAGCCACCATATAAGATATAAGCATACCAGGATAAATTTTATTAGGCAGATCTTCTGAAATAATAGAAAAATCCATATACCTAGGTGTTATTTTTTTCAAATTATATGGAGAAGAAGCAAACTCCCAAACCTCGTCGATGCTGGCATGTAATAGTTGTTCTGTTTTTATTTGATAAACCATAAAATAAACATATAAAAAAAACATCGAAGAGCAAAACGAAAAGATTTGGATATTACTAATTAATTTAATTTAAAAATCAAAAAACTATATTTGTATAAAATAGCATATATGAAAAAATTAGCTTTTGGTCTTTTATTGATGATGTGTGTTTTGAGAATCAATGGACAATGTGAAGAGGATTTTACACCTCAAGGCTTTATTGACTTCCTAGATACCAATGGATATGAACATAGCCTATATGAGTATTTACTAGCCGGCAAAATAGTTGTTGCAGATTTTTATTTACTAACATGTGGGAGTTGTATGTCCTCAGCGCCATGCATAGAAGAGATATATCAAGACTATGGGCAAAACACAGGTGAAGTCATTGTATTAGCATTTGACGTTGGAGAAGGTGACTCAACAGACGAAGTAGCAGAGGAATGGGCACAAGAATATGGGATGCCCAATGTCCCTAATTTTAGTCAAATGGGTGGTGAACAAGACACGGAGGGATTTTGGGGAGAGTTTTATTTTTCATGTGGTCAAAATGGTGGTTTTGCACAAACATATATTATAACAGGAGACTTTTGTTGTGGAGATCCATCCGCATTAAATTATGAAACAGGATGCTATGCTTATTGTGGTGATAATACATGTTGTATTTATGAAGAAGGTGAGGCCGCACTAACATCTGGCGTAAGTTATGTTCATCAAGGAGGAGTGGTTAATTGCAATGAAATCCGAAACCATCTTGATAATTTATTAATAGAAATTATAGACTTAGGAGATCATGTCAACCAACCTAAAAAACTAATTAATACGATGAATTTATTTGGACAATCAATAGTATCTAAATCAAATAATATATTATTTAATGTCTATGACGATGGTTCTGTAGAAAAAAATTATATAATTAAATAATTTATTTTTTAGACTCATTACAGTCAAAGTCAAAATCATCTAATTCAAAAAAACTTATAATATTGTCTTTAACAATACAAGGACGATTAATCGCAAATGTTTTTAATTTGTCAATTTCCTCATACCAAATATCCATAGATCGTGGATGCTGCCATCTATTAATATGATTTCGCATCTCACTTTCAAATAATAATTGATATTCTGCTATTTTACTAAGGACCAAATTTGTGGAAAATGTGTTCTCTAAATGATATTTAAATTTAATCAAAAATTGTTTTTTAAATTCATTATTATTTAACAATGATCTAAAGAAAAAATTAGAACATTGACAATAAGGCCATTCATTCAATAAAGAAGTAGCATGTTCAAGAGACAAGGTGGTAACATCTGATTTTTTAGGATCATGACCAAATGAGGCGTCTAAATCATAGATTAAAAATCTCCACTTTGAATCTGCCGCATTCGTTTTCCATATTTTATAATTATTACATGGCCAATCATAATGAGCGTAATAAATTTGTGCTACGAAAAAATCAATAAAATTATCAATATCAATTTTTTGTGCTATAACATGATAATTCTCTAATATAGAAATATCATTGTTTTTTATGAATTCTTCTATTTTCACATAGTTGTCTATAGAGCCCTCCTCAATGGTATGGCCACAAACCCCAAGAATATTAATACTATCTTCAGATATACCATGATTATATTTAAAATAGTATTTATCATATTTTTCCCTTATGTTATGAATTCCCCAATACTCCCCATTTATAAAAAGAACAGATGGAGAAAATCTTTGAATCTCTAAGTTCATTGAAGACAATAAATCCTGCAACATAGCATCTCTAAAATGAGTTTTAAAAAAATCGCTTCCAGAATTTCTCAAAATCAATCGCTTATATATATTATTATGTGAATCTTCAAACAAAGGATATATTAAAGTATCAATACCATATTTATTTCTAAAATAAATATTAAAGGATTTTTGGGGAAAACTTGCACTACTATAACCTCTCATTCTAACACCTGCATTTGTCTCAAAGCTTATATTACCAGTATTATCTAATAAAGTTAGGTGTACAGGTCTTTCCCAATCACGCCCCCTGTTATGATAATTTCCAACAGCAAAATAATTAAATCCATCATCTTCATGCTTCTGTCCTGGGACATAAATGCCGTTATTAAAATCAAATAAATTTGTACTATCAGTAATTAATGAAATAACTGGAAATTGATAGTCATGTATAAAATGATTATTAACAAAATAAGTCTTAGTATAGATGGGACTGATCTGAAACCCATGTTTAAAAAGTGCGAATTTAATAATCGTTGCCTTTTTCACTTCTTTTGGGCCCCACCAAACAAATTTATATAAGTGATCTGCCCCCTCTAATGGTGTTGTGGGAATTAAACTATTGTTATTTTGGTTGGATCCATCAATGAAAATAGGGGTTTCATATAATGTGCTTGTAAGCCTTGGAATCGAGCCATCTAAAGTATAGCGAATAGAATAGCTTTTTAAATCTGATTCTAACACAAGATTAAAACTAGTATCATAGAAACCTGATTCATGTGAAAAATCTAATTCGCGATTTAAATAATATAATCTCCAAACTATTATAAAAACAAAAAAAAATAATGCTATAAAACAGAGTATCCTAAATGAGTATTTTCGAATGATTTGCATTGACTTATAATAAGAAATACCTAAATTATAATTTAAAGTTTATTTAAAAAAATAATAAATAAATTAGAACAATAATACACCTATGAAAAATATAATACTCTTATTTCTTATCCCTTTTGTAAGTTTTTCTCAAAATGAAGAATTATGTGATTCAATCAATATTGATTTTATTGGATATAATATCGAAAATAATCATTTTGAAATTGATGTTAACACCGAATATACTACCCCTTATTGGTTTGGCTATTGTGGTTTTATGATCACTACTAATGAAGGCGACACAATTGCGGCTGAAAATATTAATACTGCTGGCAATGTATATGGATTAGGGAATAATATGAATGAAACAAGATATTTAGAGATACTTGAAGAAAATTTTAATTTTTCTATAAATGGTGAAATTCATTTAGTAGAAGGGTTTTTTGCTGGTAATGGCACAATTGCATGTTCTTATCCATTTGTATTTAATTGTAATGATACTGATAACAATGGTTTTTGTGATGAAGAGGATATCCCTAATTTAACCTATGTTCCTGATGACAACTTTGAACAATATTTTATTAGTATAGGTATAGACGATGTATTAGATGATTACATTCCAACTGACATGGCGTCAGAGGTAACCCAAATGCTGGTAAGTAATTTAGGCATTGAAGATTTAACGGGTATTGAAGATTGTATCAACATAGTATATTTAGATTGTAGTGCAAATAATCTGTTGGAGCTAAATATATCTAATAATATAGCATTAGATCAATTACATTGTTACTCTAATAACTTAACTGAACTAAATATTCAAAACAACACCGATTTAAAAGTTTTAACGTGTTCTTTTAACAGTCTCTCTACACTCGATATCTCAAATAACAATCTTTTAACTAGCTTAGCATGTTCTGACAATATGATCTCAGAATTAGATATTTCAAGTCAAATAGATCTAGAATACTTAGACTGTCATCAAAATAATTTATCCGAATTAAATATTACTAATAATACAAAATTGGAAACCTTAACATGTTCATTTAATAACTTAAGTGAATTAAATGTAATTACAAATACGGATTTGACTCAATTAGCACTTGAAAATAATAACATATTAGAGTTAGATGTCACAAATAATACTGAATTGTATTATCTAGATTGTTCTTTTAATGATATTACCGAATTAGATATTTCAAATAATACTGATTTAAATAATATGTTTTGCAATAATAATAATTTAAGCTGTATTCAGGTTTGGGACATTAATTATGCCGAAAACTATTTTATAAAAGATGATGACGCAATTTGGTCTTTGGATTGTGAATATGGCATTGGAATAGAACAAAACTTGAAAAATAAAACACTATTGAAACACACAGATCTGCTTGGGAGATTAAGCGCTACAAAAGGATTCACATTAAAAATGTATGATGATGGATCTGTAGAAAAAAAATACATCATAAAATAATTTGCGTTTGGATACTTTAAGTCATGCCTTATGGGGCAAAGGTTTTTTTGGTTATAGAGGCAGACCATATTGGAGTCTTTTTTTTGGAGCACTGCCTGATTTATTTTCATTTGGGATATATTTCTTAGTAAATCTTGTTTTCAATTCCTCTGAAATGAAATTTGGAAAACCAGAACTGAATGAAATCCCAAATTGGGTGTTTAACGCATATGATGTCACACACAGTTTAGTGATTGCATTATTTTTTATTGGATTAGTATATTATTTTTTAAATAAAAATTTTGCTTTCGCGATGTTAGCATGGCCATTACATATACTATTAGATTTTCCATTTCACACAGCTGATTTTTTCCCTACACCAATACTATGGCCAATTATCGATGTTAAATTTGATGGCATATCATGGTCAGAGCCATATATTTGGTTTTCTAATATAGGAGGAATAATAATTCTGTATCTTTATAGGTTGAAAACAAAGAAAAAAACATCATGATGCGAAAATACTTCTTTCTATTACTTTGTTCTTTATGCTATTTGAATGGAATTTCACAAATAAAAATTAATGAATTCTCTTCTAACAACGGATATATAGATGAAGATTCAGATAATGCTGATTGGATTGAAATTATTAACACTAGTGATAGCACTGTTCAATTATCAAATTATTATTTATCTGATAAAATCAATGAATTAGATAAATGGCAACTCCCAAATGAAACACTTGAATCAATGGGAATAATATTGATCTGTGCATCTGGAAAAGATCGTAATTATCGAACACGCCACTGGGAGTCAATCATCCTTGCAGAAAATGAATGGGAATACTTTATTGGAAATGAAGAGCCAGATAGCAATTGGAAGAATAATAGCTTTAATTCTGATTGGACAACTGGCCCTGGAGGGTTTGGTTATGGTGACAATGATGATAACACTACAATTTCATTACCCAATAATGTTGTGTCTATATACTTAAGAAAGGAATTTGATTTAGTAGATATTGATGATTTAACAAGACTAGCACTACACGCAGATTATGATGATAGCTTTGTTGCTTATCTTAATGGTGTTGAAATAATGCGTTCAGATAATATCACTGGATATCTACCAGCATATAATGTCACTGCGGATTGGGAGCATGAGGCTGCTTTATACTGGGGGGGCGAAGCTGATAACATGATTTTTAATAAAGAAGAGTTAAATAATTTACTATCCCCAACAGATAACATTCTAGCAATTCAAGTACATAATGTTTCTACTACGTCGTCTGATATGAGTAGTAATTTTTTTCTTTCTGCAGGGATAAATTCAGACAATTATTTTTATCAGGACACTCCTGAATGGTTTAATTTAGATACCACATCTATATACCATACTAATTTTAAGCTTTCAAATGATGAGCATGTTATTATCAGCAATATGAATGGATCTATTGTAGATAGCACAGCTGTTAATAATAACCTTAGCACAGGGCTTTCTAAAGGAAGATCTCCTGATGGTGTGGGTGAATGGTGTTACTTTGATACTCCCACTCCAGATGAATTAAATGGCGATAGTTGGTGTTATGTCGGAATTACTCCTGAGCCAGAGCTATTACCATCTGGCTGGTACGATGTTGGCGACTCAGCATTAACAATTAATATATCTAGCTCTGTTGATGCAGAATTTTATTACACTACAAATGGAGACGTCCCCACATATAATGACGAAATTTATACAGAGCCAATCTCATTTAACTCTACAACAGTCCTTAGTATAAAAGCTTTAGGAAATGATAATTGGCTACCTAGCAAACTTATTGACAGAACATATATAATCAATCAAGATAATTATGAATTACCTGTATTTTCTGTTTTTACTGATTCTGTAAACTTGTGGGATGAAGAAGAAGGTATTTATGTTTTTGGATCTATGCCTAGTTCGGAGTATCCATATTTTGGATCTAATTTTTGGGAACCTTGGTCCAGGTGGTCTCGATTAGAGTATTTTGATGGCGATAAGGTCAAAAGAGCAGAGGAAGAATTTGATTTAGAAATACATGGAGGATGGAGTCGATCAGAGCCACAAAAAAGTTTTCGTTTTGATTTTAAATCAAGTTATACGGGGCCATTAGAATGGCCACTTATTCCACAAAAAGATTTTATTCAAAGTTTTAATAATATTAATTTAAGAAATGGTGGACAACACACAAACTCAGACAAAATACAAGATGCAATCATCTCTAGAATAAGTCAAGAAACTCATGCAGATAATATGGCCTATGAACCATGTATCTTATATTTAAATGGTGAATACTGGGGGATATATGGAATACGTGAAAAAATTGATGAACACTATGTAGAAGATAATTATGGATATGATGACAGTGAAGTAGACTTACTAAATTCATGGGAGGCTTTATCAGGTTCAGATGTGCATTTTTTTGATGCATATGATCAAATAATGATGATGGATAATAATGAAGATGATTATTATGATTTTGTAAATAGCAAATTTGATTTAGAAAACTTTAAAGACTATTTCATAATTCAAACATATATTCAAAATTCAGACTGGATGGGTATTTGGTGGGGATTAAATAACACCAAACTTTGGAGACCTCAAACAGAAGATGGAAGATGGCGATATGTTATATATGACACCGACGCTGCCTTTGGTTATTTTGGCACTTGGCTAGGAGACAATTATATTGATTATGCCCGTAATACTGGGAACGCTCACGCAAACCTTTTTGATAATTTACTCAACAATGATCAATTTCAATGTGAATTTATTAACAGATATGCTGACTTAATAAACACTACCTTTGAGCCTAGTTATGTTGTATCAGAAGCAACTGAAATTAGGGACTATATGTATGATGGAATGCAAGATCATATTGATAGATGGCAATGGCCTGATGCTTGGGATGCTTCTTATTGGGCGAATGGTTTAACTACAATTAGTTCACTCCAAAATTGGGTAGGAGATATAGAATCTGTGCTATATTATAATTATCAAAGAGGAGATTATGCAAGACAAAATATAGTGGATGAATTTGATTTGGACGGACAATATGATGTAGAGCTAGATGTTTTTCCAAATACATCTGGAACAATAAACATTAGCACTATTAATCCAACTGAATATCCATGGGATGGAGTGTACTTCAACTCTTGTCCAATAACAATTTCAGCAACACCAGAACCAGGATATATATTTGATCATTGGGAATTTAATTTTGATGAAGGGAATACCCCTCCCTCATCTTTATTAGAAGACTCTTTAAGTCAAAATCTAGAACTTAGCATTGATCAAAATATAAGCTTTACTGCTCATTTTATAGAATGTGATGAAGACAACGATGAAGTAGTTTGCCCCCCTGCCCCATGCGAAATTGGTGTTGTATATGTTTCTGAAGCACATAACTTAGGTGATCCAAGTGACTATATAGAAATACATAACTCTGGTGACCATGACTGTTCACTCTTAGACTTTATGTTAGATGATGAACAACCCTTTAATGATTATACATTTAATGACACTATAATACCCGCAGGTGGTTATTGGATTGGATATGAAGATGACCCTAATAGTTTTTCTTCTGGACTAAATAGTAATGGAGAAACAATTTATTTTGGTAATAGTGAAGTTAATACTTTAGAGACAATAATAAATCCTGTAATAGAAACAGAAGATGGAATCCTATTGTCTCAAAGCTTTGATAATGCAGGGAATGGATGTTACTCTATACCTAGCCCAGGATTTGAAAACAATGATTGTTTTATCCCTGGATGCATGAATCCAAGTGCCTTAAATTATGATAATACAGCTACATATGATGATGGATCATGTGAATATGATAGTATTGAGTTCTGTGAAATAGGGACAGTGTATATATCCGAATTACATAATATGGGGGACCCAGACGATTATATAGAAATCTATAATTCTGGTGATTCTGACTGCCTATTAACTGGGCTTATGTTAGATGATGAACAGCCCTTTAATGATTATACATTTGGAAATATCATTATTGAATCAGGCGGCTATTGGCTTGGCTATGAAGATGGGATTAATAGTTTCAATTCTGGACTCAGCAATAATGGCGAGACAATTTACTTTGGCGATAATTTAGGTAATATATTAAGCCTAGTTTTTCAAGTATCTGACACAACATTAAATGGAGTGTCATTAGCACAAAATTTTGATCAAGATGGGAATGGGTGTTATGCAATCCCAAGTCCAGGATTTATCAATAATCCATGTTTAATAGAAGGGTGTATGAATCTAAATGCCACTAATTATGATGAAACTGTTAATTATGATAATGGAAGTTGTGAATTTCCAGATATAATTTATGGGTGTACGGAGCCAGATGCATGTAACTATAATATCATGGCCACCAACAATAATGATTCATGTAGTTATGAATGTATAGGATGTACTGATACATCAGCTTGCAACTATGAACCAAATAATACGATTGATGACGGATCCTGCGAGTATGAATTAGATGGATATGATTGTAGTGGAAATTGTTTAGTTGATACCGATGGAGATAGTGTTTGTGATATGTATGAAGTATTTGGATGTACTGATACCATAGCTTGTAATTATAGTGAGAATGCAACAGAAAATGATGAGTCATGTATATATTCAATAGAGACATATTTAGATTGTGAAAATAACTGCATCAATGATATAGATGGAGATGGAGTTTGTGATGAAATTGAAATTATAGGGTGTACGGACACTGTAAGTTGTAATTATGATCCTGATGCAACCGATGATGACATTTGCATATACCCAATAGAAACATATTTAGATTGTAATAATACTTGCATCAATGACATAGATAATGATGGAGTTTGTGATGAAATCGAAATTCTTGGATGCATAGACAGTGCGGCATGTAATTATAATCCCAATGCTACTGAACCAAATGATTCTTGTTTATTTGTAATTGATTGTGAAACATGTGAAAATGGACAAATCATCAATAATGATCAAGATTTGGATGGCATTTGTGATAATGATGAAGTTGCTGGATGCACAGATTTTCTGTATGTAGAATATAATCCACTTGCTACTGATGATGATGGTTCTTGCCTGACAATTACACTAAATGGATGTACAGATGCTTTGTCTTGTAACTATAACCCAGATGCAACAGATGATGATGGTTCTTGTTATAATAATGATGTGGGCTGTGGTTGTGATCAACCAGGTGCTGATTTTGGATATGATTGCAATGGTAATTGTCTAATTGATACAGATGGGGATGATATTTGTGATGAGTTTGAAATTATAGGATGCATGGATACTGTAAGTTGTAATTATGATCCTGATGCAACCGATGAAGGCATTTGCACATACCCAATAGAAACATATTTAGACTGTGACAATAATTGCATCAATGATATAGATGGAGATGGGGTTTGTGATGAAATTGAAATTATAGGGTGTACGGACACTATAGCTTGTAATTATGAGGCTGATGCAACTGATGAGGGCATTTGCACATACCCAATAGAAACATATTTAGATTGTAACAATAATTGCATCAATGATTTAGATAATGATGGAGTTTGTAACGAAGTTGAAATTATAGGGTGTACGGATACTACAGCTTGTAATTATGATTCTGATGCAACTGATGATGGCATTTGCACATATCCAATAGAAATATATTTAGATTGTGATAATAATTGCATCAATGATATTGATGGGGATGGGGTGTGTGACGAATTAGAAATCGCGGGTTGCACAATTCTTTATGCATGTAATTATAATTCGAATGCAACAGAAAATGATGGCTCATGTGATTTTTCAACCTGCAGTGGCTGCCTAAATCCGAACGCCTGTAATTATTGTCCAGAATGCACACTAGAAGATAATATTACATGTATATATCCGATTACGTTACTAGACTGTAATGGAAACTGTATTAATGATGTTGATAGTGATGGGATATGTGATGAATTAGATGGATGTGTTGGAGAGTATGATGAATGTGACATCTGTAATGGCGATGGAGCAGAAATATATTATGATTGTGATGGGAACTGCATTAATGATATTGATGGTGATTTGATTTGTGACGAAAATGAAATTGAAGGTTGCATGGATACAAATGCGTGTAATTATGATGATTCAGCAACAGAAAATAATGATAATTGTATTTTACCTGGTGATCCGTGCATAGCAACTATCAATGAAAATGGAGAATTAATTTATGGCACATATGATGAAGACTGTATCTGCATAGAGAATAATTCTTCAATTGAAGAGGAAAAAAATATAAAACAACTTATAAGGATATCCGATATACTAGGAAGAGATGTTGCTATGAATGGGAACAAGAATATATTATTATACATATATAGTGATGGAACAGTTGAGACAAAATATCTAATAAAATAAATTTTAATTATTATGAAAAAACTATTAGCCTTTCTTATTATTCCTTTTTTATCATTTGGGCAACAATTGATAACCGAAAATATGATTTTTGATGGGCAAGAACGAGAATACATGCTATATATTCCTGCAAGCTATGATGCAACAAGTGAGTTCCCTTTATTATTTAATTTTCATGGGGGAAGTGGATATGCAGGAGATTTTATTTACACAAATGATATGAGACCAATTGCAGATACTGCAAATTTTATAGCAATTTATCCTCAAGGGGCTGTAGATCCTGATGGTGGCACTACTTCATGGATACATAAAGCACCAACAGACCATGATGATATATTTTTTATTGAGGCTATTATTAACTCATTAAATGAAAACTATTTAATTGATCAAAGTCGTATTTATACTTGTGGTTATTCTGAAGGAGCTATTTTTTCTTATGAATTAGGGTGTCGTTTAAATGATAAAATTGCTGCTTTTGTAGCCGTGTCTGGAAGCATGCTTTCAGACTATTATAGAAATGATATTTATGAGTGGGGTCCGTGCGCACCTATTCATCCGACTGCAATGATGCTTATTCCTGGCACAAATGATGACAATCCTCATTCAAGCTATGATGGATTTACTTATTATGATTTGCCTCTATATTTATCAGTAGATGAAATAACATCTTATTGGTCAGGCTATAATGACACAGACATAAATCCTATTCTAAGTGAATTGCCTAATATTAATACTTCTGATGGGAGTAGTGTGGAGCGATATTCTTGGTTCAATGGAGATGGATGTGTTGCTGTTGAAGAATTAAGAATTATTAATGGTGGACATGACTGGCCAGGTTCCTTTGGAAATATGGATATAAACGCCTCTTTAGAAATTTGGAAATTTGTTTCAAAATATAATACCAATGGCCTAATAAACTGCAACCTATCATCATCCCCCGAATCTTCAATTATCTACAAAAATCTCATTACAACAATAGATGTCTTGGGCAGAAAAATCAATACGCATCAAGGCTTCCAATTAAACATATATGATGATGGTTCTGTGGAAAAAAAATATCTAATAAAATAGAACTTAACAGATTTGGATCATTGTATATAAAAAACTATATGTTTCTTTTTTTATTTGAGTGATTTGTGTCATTTAACAGTTTTAAGTGGGAGAATTTAATAACAATGATTGTTAAAAAGAAATTCAAGCCTATCAAAAATCACCTGGTTTGAATTGAACACTAGACTAACACTACCCACTAGACATTAAACCATTATATTTGTACTACTAAATACTATACTATGAAAAAATTATTAATTATTCTCATGATTCATTTTACACCAACAATAATCACAGCACAATGTGGTGAAAATCAATTTGAAATAATTTGCTCCACTTTTAGTGGCGAATGGGCTGAGGAAATAAGTTGGTCTATAATTAATAATACTGAGGATGTTATATATTCTTTTAATGGCTCTGAAACAGAAAATAACACCTTTTATAACAACACTGTTTGTTTAGAAATTGGATGTTATCTCTTTCAAGCAAATGATTCATATGGCGATGGATGGAATGAAGCTTATGTGGATATTAATTCTGAAGAAAATGTTATCAATTTTGATCAAAACTACTCAACTATTGAATTAGAAAGCGGGAGTTTAGGTTACACATTGTTTAATGTCAATGACTTAGATTGTGTGTTTTCTGGATTAGGGTGTACAGATGAAAATGCTAGCAATTACAATGCAAATGCATTTATAGATGATAATTCTTGTGTATTCAATGATTGTGCAGAAAACATGTATCAATTACAAATTGAAACATACACAGGTAACTGGGCGGAAGAAATGAGTTGGGCGATGCATGATATAAACACATGGGAAACTCAAGGGTCTCCATTAACTAGTTTTACAGGAAATATAAGTCAACAAACTATTACTACACAACTTTGTGTTGAAAATGGTTGTTATTTAATAGCAGGAAATGATACATTTGGAGATGGTTGGAATCAGGGCTCTGTAACAGTATCACTGAATAGCAATGAAAACACATTCACAGAAACATTTAGTTTTAATGACGGTTATTATGGTTACTTTGATTTTGAGGTAGCCCAAAAACCATGCGAATGGGAAATACCTGGATGCACGAATCAAGATGCATATAATTATAATGAATTTGCAACTATTGATAATGGTTCATGTATTCTTGCCGAACTCTTCAACTTTGATCAATTAGAACGTGAATTTATACTATATCTCCCGGATAATTTGGAAAATAATGCTCCTTTGGTATTTGTGCTTCATGGATATACAGGTAGTGCAATCGACATCATGAATTACTCTGAAATGAATGCCATTGCAGACGAAAATGGATTTGCCGTCTGTTATCCACAAGGAATAGAAGATAGTTTTGGTAATACATTTTTTAATGTTGGATACGCTTTTCAAGAAAACGAGACTGTCAATGATGTTGGTTTTATTGTGGGTTTAGCAGAATACTTACAGAATACATATACATTAAGCACAACTAATACTTTTGCAACAGGAATGTCAAATGGAGGGGACATGAGCTATATGTTGGCGTGCCAAGCAAGTAATACATTTAAAGCAATTGCACCAGTAGCTGGAGCAATTTTTGAAGACATTTATAATTCATGTAACCCAGAAAACCCAATCCCTGTTTTTGAAACTCATGGAACAAATGACAATGTAACACTTTTTGAAGGTGACCCAAATAATACGGACGGATGGGGTGTTTATTTAGATATCCCCTCAACTATTGACTACTTTGTTAATCAAAATAATCTTACAACGATGAGCTTTGAGAATTTACCTAACATTAATAATAATGATGGTAGCACTATAGAAAGCTATATTTATTCTTCACCTGAAACAACTAATGAAGTATGGTTATATAAGGTAATTAATGGTGGTCATGATTGGCCTGGAGCATATGGCAACATGGATGTAAGTATAAGTGAAGAAATTTGGAGGTTCTTTTCTCTCATGTTATCCAGCAATGAAAGTGATGTCAATGAGAGCGATAAAAATGTAAGTAAATTAATAGAAATAATAGACATTCTAGGTAGAGAAACTACTAATAAAAAAGGCTTCCAATTACACATCTATGATGATGGTTCTGTGAAGAAAAATTATCTAATGAAATAGGATTTAACATTTTTGGATACTTGTATATAAAAAACTATATGTTTATTGTTTTATTTGATTGATTTGTATCATTTAGCAGTTTTACGTGGGGGAATTTAATAGCAATGATTGTTAAAAAGAAATTTAAGCCTATCAAAAATCACCTAGTTTGAATTGACCAATAGACTAATACTTCCCTTTCAATACTAAAAACAATAGACATTCTTGGAAGAGAAACCACCAAAAAAAGTTTCCAATTACACATCTATGATGATGGAACAGTTAAGAAAAAATATCTAGTAAAATAAGATTTAAAAGAAGAAAAGAGTTTATTTATTTTTTTCGTACACAAGACGGGAGACAAATTGAACACCTTTAACGAAAATCTCTATGAGATATATCAGTTAAAGGAGTTATTACAACAAGAAAATATCTTTCTTGATAATCCTAACACAATGCGCAGTAATCTTAAACACTCCCCCACTAGACATTAAACTATTATATTTGTTGTATGAAAAAACTACTAATACTATTATTATTTCCATTAATGATGTTCGCACAAGACTCTACACTTGTTGGGGATGTGGATTGTAGCGGAGAAGTGAATTCTCAAGATGCGTCATTAATTCTTCAATTTTTAACTAACGTTATAGACGAACTTCCTTGTCAAGATAATATGACAGGGTTAACTCCTGAACAACTACAAGAAATCATTAATATGATGGATGAGCAGTTAAATATTAGTTATAGTGGCGGTAGTAGTAATTATCCTGTTATGATTTCTAGTATTTCATCTGAAACAATGAATTGGGGAGAAGCATTGATTTATTGCGATGGTTTAGAAGAAGATGGTTATTCGGATTGGTTTTTACCTAATTTAGACCAGCTTGCATATTCAGTTGGTGGTGGCTGTGACTTACCTGATGAAAGAACCGATAATAGTTTGTGGTCAAGATCGGAAGACTTAAGTACTAGCTCTAATAGCATGAGTTATTTGTATGAATCTAATAATGGTATGTATGGCGATTCTTGGAATGATCTCCATTACTGTAGATGTGTTAGATTCGGCGAAGGTGAAACAAGTGAAGGTTCAAGTGAATCATCAAATTCTTCAGGTTCAGGTTCATTAATATTAGGCAACTCAGAACAACCCATTACTATGATTGGACCCATGTATCTTGCAGAAGATTTTCCAGAGTTTGTGAACCCAAACACAGCAACTAATGTTAACTCAGGGTCCTATGGTGGATGGGCGTTATATTATCATGATGCATTGAGATTTTGTAATCAATTAAATTATGGTGGGTTTAGTGACTGGCATTTACCCTCATTAAATCAGATACTACATTATATAGCAAATAATAATTCAAACCAGTTAGACGTTGATAATTTTACTAATTTGACTTATGAAAGCAGTGTGTATTTTTGGACATTAACTGATGGTGGATATGACGGGGCCTCACCAAATGTTAAAGCAATCTTATATATGAATAATGATGACAATACTACAATTTGGGATGGGTCAGTCATGAATCTTAATGGGGAATTGAGGAGCATACAAGCAACGGCAACTAGCAACGCACAACAATGCTTCTGTGTTAGATAAATTATGAAAAAACTGTTATTACTATTTGTTGCTGTTATATTCTTATTTAGTTGTGAAGAAAAACAAGTTTTCATTGATGAGTTAGTAAAAAGGGGGGGGATATATTATTTTGAATCAAAACCATATGTTGGTTTTGTTGTTGATGTTTATAAAAATGGTCAATTAAATTTTAAGAGTAATTATAAAAACGGGAAAAAAAATGGTTTAGATAGATGGTATTTTGAAAGCGGGGGAATTAGAAAAGAGGGGAATTGGAAAGATGACAAACAAGAAGGTCTTTGGAAATTTTATGATGAAAAAGATTCTTTTATAAAGCTAAAACACCATTTTTCATAGCATCTTGAAATCCTTTTTTAACTGCGAAATCTATTTC
>PBKX01000030.1 GCA_002722215.1 Flavobacteriales bacterium
CCATAAGATAGTGATTGAATAAATTGTTTCTATATAAAAAAAGAGAGGAATTCCTCTCTTTTTTTATATAGAAACAATTTATTCAATCACTATCTTATGGCGACTAAATTTTTTATTATTTTCTAGTTCCAAGATATAAGATCCTCTATTTACGTTTTGAATATCTAGTTTGAAAGTTTCATTCAAACTAGTTAGTTCGTAATTTTTTACTAATTCACCTAGTATGTTAAATAATCTAACTTCGGATTTTCCTTTTAATAATTCATTACTAGTAATTTCAATATAATTAGTAGCAGGATTTGGAAAGCACTGTATCCCATCTAATTCTTCTTCAGACACTGCATTTTCAAAACCGTCTAATCCAAGACGAATAGAAGCAGCATTTGGATTTGAATACCATGTTTGATCATTAGGATAAAATATTAAAGAAGCCCACCATGGTTGAGGGACTGAAGTATCGTCTTTGATTAAGATATCACTTTCTAATCCGTTACTGTAAAACTCGACTACTATGTAGTATGCATTTGGATTTAACTCTAGCTCTGGAACATCAATTACGACCATTCCATTTGCTACATCACTATCAGAAACTAAATAAAAATCACTTGTCCAAATAGCTCCCCCAAATTCAGGGTCTAATGTTTCTACTAGTGGATTGAAAATGCCTGTTGTGTCGCATACATAGGCTATGATTTCACCACCAGATTCTGTTTGGAATGTTCCTAAACTTGTTGGGTGCTCACCTGTATCTAATATAATAGCAATTGAACTTAAAGTGCTATTTTCTTTAAAATCAAAATAATTTGCATATCGGACTCCATCCGAGGTGTCATCTCCACCAGGCCAACCTGTACCCATCCATTCTTCCATTTCATATAGTCCATCGATCGCGTATACATTTTCAGATATCACAAATTCTCTAGTTAGTGTGTTATCCTCTGGTGTTGCTTCGTCTCCTGATGAAATAATTTCAGCAGTAAAGTCATAGGTTCCAGCAGTTAACATAGAAACATCAAAATAATCTGTTTCTATATATCCTGTTGAATCAGATTCAACTAATTCATATTCAATGTAAGATCCATAACTTGTTGATTCAATTGAGCCATTCAGTGTAATATTAGTTTCATCATTATATCCATAATTATACACTTCAGCACCGATTAACATTTCATCTGGCATTTGTGTTTCAGGGATAGAGTAATATTCTATATTTGCTGGGTTTTCCATTGTTAGCCAAGCAGATTGCATTTTTAAATCATATGCAGGCCTTTGAATAACTGACAAGTCATCAATCATCCAAAAATAATGAGTGCCAACCCATTCAAATTTAAAATAAACATTATCCGCATTTAGTGAGCCAAGACTATCAAGAGTTAAATAATTCCCTAGAGGTATTTGGCTGAAAGTTTCTTTTTCAACATTAACCTCATATGTTTCACCCTCAATGTAATTTAAATCATTGAAATTTAGTCCACCATCTGTACTCATATAAACATTTAGATCATTAGCATCACTTGGTGAGTAATAACAGCATATTCTGTAGTTTGAATAAAACTGGAGTACTAATTCACTTGTCTCAGAATTAGTTAAATCAATTGGCCCAATTGTAAAAGCAGCATTTATGGGGTTTTCGCCCACTGTTTGACCGTCTTCGGGCAATCCATTTTGTGGCCCTGTATTATAAAAATCAGCCTCCATAATCATAAAGCCATTATCAGCTGTTAGTGATTGTATAACTCCAGCATTTTCACTCCACATTCCGCCTGGAGATTCATTGCTCCATCTCCAATCTCCATAGCCGGCAATATCTTCTGTTGTTATATTTGGAGTGGTTTCATCTGCGAAGTCTTCAGACCACAATGTCTCATCACCTCCCATTGCTGATGGTCCTGTGATATCAATTATTACTACTGGATTAGCCATAGGCACGTTCTCTATATTTTTTGTGTTGATTTGAGAGAACGATTGCATTGTGATAGCTAATACTGCGATAATTAGTATATGTTTTTTCATAATTTTCAATTAATTAGAGGGTTATTTTTTTTTTTGGACTCTTAATTTACTAAAAAAAGATGACACTAGAGCAATTCTTCTGTTTTACAATCCCATTCATATGGTTTTTTATTCTTTATAATCAGGCTATTTGGTTCTTGTATAACTAAACTATTTGAAGGGATATTTTGTCGGATAGTACACCCTGCACCAATTGTGACATTGCTCCCAATCACGACACCTGCTACAATACAGCAATTAGCACCAACCCACACATTGTCGCCTATTACAACTCCCTGTTTTTCACTTATCTTTCGATGATCATATATACTATGATTCGTTGTGGTAATAGTAGTATTTTGTCCAATATTTACATTATGCCCAAGTTTCAGTCCACCATATGCATTGATGTAAATCCCAATATTATCGCCAGGGTCACACATGATGCCTTTTTTAATATGTTCTGACCCTAGAATTTGGCTTCTAAAATCTACAGGCCAAGGAACATTTCTATTAAATCCTATTATTTTTTGCATAAAAAAGTATCTTCTCAAGATATTGAAATTGTAAGAGTACCCTTTTCGTTGTCTTTGATATTTTGGATATATCCATTTTACTAAGAGTCGGAAGATTGTGTCATCTAATAATACTAAAATGAATTTTGTAATTTTTTTCATGAGATATTTTTCAATTCTTTTTTCATATATATGTTGAGCGCTAAATAATGAATAGCCCCAAAAAAGGATGCTGTTAATAAAGCATACTTAATATCGTTATATTCTTTTAAAAAGTAAAATGACCCTAATTGAAAAAGAAAAAGGCTGACATTAAATAATAATAAAACACGTTGTTTATTTAAAATGTCTCCAATATGACTAATGGGTGAATAGAGGTTTTTTAATAATATAAATGCCACAAAATATTTTAATATAATACCAGCCTCACCCCATTCTTGTCCAAAAATTAAAAATAACTTTTCACCAAATAGGCTACATATCATTAGAAATGGGAACAAGATATAGAATATATTTTTTTGGATTTCATTTGTTAAGCGAAGTAGGGCATTTTTATCTGAATAAAAGAGTTTGCTTGCCTTTTGAAAATAGACTTGTGACACAGAGGATGTAATAAATGATATTGGTATGCCGATTAATTTTTCTGCAAGAAAGTATAATCCAGCTACCTTGGGTCCAAAGAAAATAATAATTAATGTTGTCATGCCCATACTAGAAAATGAATTGAAAAGATTTGAAACAGATGAGAATTTCAAAAAATCAATATATTTTAAAAAATTTTTCCGTATAGTATTTTGATTAATAAAAGAGAATTTAAATTCTTTTATGAAATTAAAAATATTGAAGAAGCTAATTAAAGTAAGAGCTATTATTTGGGCAAGTATTAGGCCCAAATCAATTGCCTTGATACCTAGTAATAATGCTACTCCTGAATTAGATCCTGATTTTAATAAATTTTGATTTGCAATCCAGTTGTATTTTTTGTGTCGATTAAACCAAACTAGAATTGATTGATTGATTGAAATTAAAAAAATAGAAAGAGGAATGATAAAATAATACTTTTTTAAAAAACTAGATTTTGTTAATTCAAAAAATGCTTCATTAAATATATTTAAAATTGATAAAAATAAGGTCGAGAATAAAAAGGTGATGAAAAATGATAATACTAATATATTAGCACTATCTATTTTTCTTTTTGGCAACATAATGGCAATATCATATTTCCCGCTTGCAATTATACCAAATATAGAACAGATACTTACATAAAGACCATAAATGCCAAAATCTTCTGGGGTAAAATATTGTGTTAAGATTGGAGTTATAATTATTGGAATAAATTGTGCCACAGAAATACTTGTTAGTAGCTTTAAGGTATTCCGATAGAATTCAGATATTTTTAGACTTTTTTTTTTAATCTTGAGATATATAAAAAAAACAATAGGGGTTGTTATAAAATGTAGGCAAACAAGCAGAGGGGTGGGTATAAGCATATAAAAGAAATCATGAACATTATTCCCTAAATAGTAAAACAGTATGGGTAGTCCAAAATGCTCTAATAGCTCTACTATTATAAGGATTATTAGAAATGTTGGTCCATATTCCCATAGTTTAGATTTTAATGTTTTTAGCTTCCAAAAAGAAACTTTATGATGAAATGTATGCTTAATATATTGAATAAATCTTCTCACTTATTATAAAAATATAATCACTTTAGTATATTTGCACAATCATTCATGGTGGCTATAGCTCAGTTGGTTAGAGCATCGGTTTGTGGTACCGAGGGTCGTGGGTTCGAGTCCCATTAGCCACCCAAAATTAAATGCTTTATTCTTGCATTTTACCCATATTGATAATTGCCGTTGCTTTATCAATAAAACTTTGAGGACTACTCATATATCCCAGTCTACCTTGCCCTTGTTGTACTAATTGAGTGCTAGGAATTAATTCTATATTATCTTTATCTTTTTCACCATTTTCTTTATATGTTCTCGAAATTTTAAACATAAGAACAGTTGGATAGCCTCTCACAAAACTCCTAAATGTTTGCTGTAATTGACGGTTTTGTTCTTTTATCCCTGGATCTTGAGCTGTTCTTCTCGGATAATCTAACTCAAACAGAACTACATTGTCTTTAGCCCAATCCTTAAAAACTTGTGTGTCAAAAACCGCTTTTTTTAATTTTTTACACCATCCACACCAATCACTTCCAGTAAAATTGGCCATTATAGGTTTATTTTCTTTAGTTGATTTAGTGTAAACTTCTTCATAATTTACTAACCATCCGTTATTTTCTTGTGAAAAGCAAATAGTTGTAAAGCAAAAAGCAAGAAAAAAATATATTTTTTTAATGTACATCTCCCATCAATTTTTTAATCACTGGTGAAACTAATAATGTAATAATAGCAATACCAATTGTTACAAATCCAATTTTAGCAAATAAATCATTATATACCATAGCCTCAGCAACCCCAACTCCATTTGGGTCTACACCACTAAAAAACATACTATTTAGCTTCCCTAATAAGCCTGATGAATCTGTTGTTTGTCCGCTTGTTGTTAACTTTGCAAGCATTCCAGCTATATAGTGTGCTACTGTAGAAGACAAGAACCATAATCCCATAAAGAATGCTACTGCTTTTTTGGGGCTTAATTGTGTTACTTTGGATAGTCCAATAGGTGATAAGCATAATTCACCAGTCGTAATTAGTAACCAGCCAATGATAAGTGTTCCAAATGGCAATTTCCCAGCATCATTAATAAAATGAATACTATATGCGAATGCTAAGAATCCTAATCCTAAGAATCCTAGTCCTAGGGCAAACTTTTTTGCAGTATTTGGATTGCGTCCCCATAAATCAAGCTTTTGCCATAGTAGTGCAAAAGGAAATGCAAATAAGATAATAATTGCAGGGTTGATACCATTTGTTTGAGATGCAGTTAATTTCCATAAGTTGACACATTTATCAGCCCATACTGTAAGTGAGCTACCAGCTTGTTCAAAACATGCCCAGAAGACTGCACATAGGACTGCTAAAATCAAGATTGAGCCAATTTTATTCGCTACTGCTGGTTGTCCAGCTTTATAATTTTCAAACATCAAGTATCCAGCATAACCAACAGATACAACTAATAACAGATTAATAATCATCCCTAAGAAATTATTTCCACCAGCTTCAAGAACAATTAGATATGCAAAAATAGGAACAATGAGGAAACCAAATACCCAGACTAATTTATCAATGTTAAAATTGAAAAACTTTTTATTTACATATTCGGCAGGTTGTAGGCCTTTATCGCCAAATACTCCCTTTTTTAAGCCATCCCAGAATACAATTACACCAGCTAACATTCCTAATCCAGCCAAGCTAAAACCATAATGCCAGCCCCATGTTTCACCAATATAGCCACATATAAATGGAGCTGCTGCTGCTCCTAAGTTTATTCCCATATAAAATATAGTAAACCCAGAGTCTCTTTTTATGTCCCCATCTTTATATAAAGCACCAACCAAAGAGGAGATATTAGGTTTAAAAAAACCATTTCCAGCTATCAATAATCCTAATGCACCATAAAAGAAAAAGTCAGTTGGGAATGCCATGAAAAAATGGCCAATTGACATTAATACCCCTCCTAACATAATAGCCTTTCTATATCCTATAAGTCTATCTGCAATAAATCCTCCTAGTAGAGGAGTGGCATAAACTAAGGCACCATATGCAGCATATATTCCATATGCAATTTCTTCATTGTTTTCAACACTCTTCATATAGTCTTTAATAATATAAAGAACTAATAAAGCTCTCATCCCATAAAAACTAAATCTCTCCCACATTTCCGCAAAAAACAAATAAAAAAGAGCCTTAGGGTGTCCATCTTTTTGTATAAACCATTTTGCAACTAATACAGCTATTATTGTTATAGTCGTCCATAAAGCAAGTTGTCCCATCGTATAAATATATTTAATAAATTGATTGGCAAAATTACAGATTTTTCGTTATAAAATCAGTAATCTGCGTGAATAAATGTAATCTAGTGTTCCCGCCATATATCCCATGATTCTTATCCGGGTATATAAATAATTCAAATTGTTTGTTTGCATTTACTAATGCATTTACCATTTCATATGTATTTTGAACATGGACATTATCATCGGCAGATCCATGAATAAGGAAATAGTTGCCATCTAATGAGTCAACATGATGAATAGGGGAATTTAAATCATATCCATCTGGATTTTCTTGTGGTGTTTGCATATATCTTTCAGTATAGATGGTATCATAAAATCTCCAGTTTGTTACTGGTGCTACGGCAACTGCTGTATTGAAATATTCAGCACCTTTTAAAATACAAAGAGAAGACATATATCCGCCATAACTCCAACCCCATATTCCAATACGTTGAGGGTCTATATATGGTAATTTAGATAAATACTTAGCCCCTTCTATTTGATCAATAGTTTCTAGTTTTCCTAGTTCTTTATAGGTGCATTTTTTAAATTCGGCACCTCGGCCGCCAGTCCCTCGATTGTCAATAGAAACAATAACATAACCTTGTTGACAGAGCATTTGATACCACATATAGTGTCTATCCCAAGAATCTTGTACTGTTTGAGATCCAGGGCCTCCATAGACATACATTAAAACAGGATATTTTGCATCTTCTTTAAAATCAGGGGGTTTCATCATCCATCCATTAAGCAAGATCCCATCTGTTGTTTTGAAATCAAAAAATTCCTTTTTTGTGAGTTCATATTTTTTTAACTCTTCTCTTAATTTTGTAGAAGTTTTAATAGTTCTTTGTTTTTCCCCTTTTGCATTATATAGCTCAATTATGTTAGGTGTATTCGCAGATGAATGTGTATTAATAAAGTAGTTGTAGTTTTTATTAAATGTTGCAGTATTAGTACCAACATTTTTCACTAATAATCTTTTCTTTTTGCCAAATACATTAATAGAATAGATATTTTTTTGGATTGGCGATTGTTCATTAGATTGATAATATAGTGTTTTAGTTTTGGTATTATAGCCATAAAACTTCGTTACCTCCCATTTACCTTTTGTAATTTGTCGAATTTCTTTTCCATCTATCCTATACAAGTATATATGATTGTATCCATCTTTTTCACTAGTCCAAAGAAAGAAAGAGTCATCATCATAAAATGTTAAATTGTTATGTATGTCTATATATGTTTTTTCTTTTTCTTCAAAGACTAAATTAGCCTCACCATTAGCAGGATTAATATTTAGTAGCTCTAAGTGGTTTTGAATTCTGTTCAGTCTTTGAACAAATAAATGATTTGATTGGTTGGTCCATTTTATTCTGGGAAAATAAAATTCAGTTTTCTTATTAATTTTTGCAACAATATTTGTATTATTATTTAGATCAAATATGTTAATCCTTACTTGAGAATTTCGTTCACCAGCCTTGGGATATTTAAATCTTTCTTGTTTCGGGTATAGTCCTTCTTCAAACACATCCATTGAGAATTCAGGCACTTTAGATTCGTCAAAAACATAATATGCAATAAATTGACTATTTGGAGACCATTCATAGGCTTTTGTAAAACTAAATTCTTCTTCATATACCCAGTCTGTGGCTCCACAAATTATTTTATTTGGCGATCCTTTATGAGTGATTCTTTTAGTTTCTCTACTTTCAATGTCATAGACATATATATTATTTTTATATATATATGAAATATATTTTGAGTTTGGTGAAAAATCAGGCAATCGGATCTTTTCTTTAGATATTTTTATTATTTCTTTTGTTTCTAAATGATAGAGGTAATATATACTCTGTTTAGAGTGTCGATATAATTTTTCAGATTCGGTTTCAAGTAGCAATAATGATTCATCCTTGTTAAATTGATATCCACTAAATTCCAGGTTAATATCAATAGATTGAATAATGTCTTGTATTTTGTCGCCCGATAAATAGCTGTATTGTGCTATTGATACCGTGTCACCATACTCTAACGTTGTGTAGTGAATCCCATCATTCATAGAATTTAAGCCATAGACCCAATCTTGAGTAAAAGTTCGATTTAAAAAGATATCTTCTTTGAGTATTTCTTTTTGCGATAATAATGTACATGTGTAAGATGCAAATAATAATATAAGTAATTGATGTTTCATTATAGTGGTATAAATTTTAATTCACTAATTTAATTAAATTTGAATAAACATTTAGTCAGTGGCTTATTCCCAAATTAATAAAACACATATTGATTTTTTTATTACCAAATTGGGCGAAAAGAATGTCTTATTTGATGATTTGTGTACTCAATATGGTAGTGATCATACTGAAAATTTAAATTTTCCACCAGACTTAGTTCTTTTTCCAAAATCAACAGAAGACGTTGCAGTAGTTTTGAAATATTGTAACAATCATAGTATTGCTGTTACTCCCTCTGCTGCTTTAACTGGGCTAAGTGGAGGAGCTATACCTGTTTTTGGGGGTGTTAGTTTGTCTATGAAAAAAATGAACAAAGTTATTTCGATTGATGAAAAAAACTTTCAAGCAGTTGTTCAGCCGGGCCTTATAAATGAAGAATTTCAAAATATATTAAAAGAAAAAAACTTATTTTATCCTCCCGATCCTGCTAGTAAAGGGACTTGTACTTTGGGGGGAAATTTTGCTTTGAATGCAGGAGGCCCAAAAGCAGTGAAATATGGTGTTACTTCTAATTATGTTTTAAATCTTGAAATTGTGTTGTGTGATGGCACAATATTTTGGACCGGAGCTAACACTTTAAAAAATTCGACAGGATATAATTTAACACAATTGCTTATCGGTAGTGAGGGGACATTAGCGGTGATTACAAAAGCAGTGATTAAATTATTGACGTTGCCAAGTGAGAAAGTATTAATGCTAGTTCCTTTTCAACACAATACAGAAGCGTGTGATGCCGTGAGCGATATAATGCGACATAATATTATTCCATCGGCCTTGGAGTTTATGGAGTCAGATTGTATAAAATTTGTTCGAGATCAAAATTATAGCCAAATTCCATTTGAAATAGAACCAGATATAGATTCTTACTTGCTGATTGAATTAGATGGTAACAATAAACAGCAATTATTATTAGAATCTGAAAAGATTTACCACTTACTATCAAACTATCAGTGTGGAAATATTTTATTGGCAGAGACTTCTACTGAACAAGAAAAAATTTGGAAAATACGGAGATCAATTGGTCTGGCTGTAAAATCATTTTCAACTTATAAAGAAGAAGATACTGTTGTGCCTAGAGCCAATTTAGCGAAACTTTTTACGGGTGTTAAAAAGATTGGTAAAGAATATGGATTTAAATCTATTTGTTATGGGCATGCTGGAGATGGTAACCTACATGTTAATATCTTAAAAGATGGACTGACAGATTATCAATGGAGTCATATGCTGACAGACGCAATTAGGAGGATTTTTGAATTATGTGTTGATTTAGGTGGCACAATTTCTGGAGAACATGGGATAGGTTTGGTTCAAAAGGAATATATGGACATTCCTTTTACTTATGAAAATTTATTTTTGCAGAAAAAAATAAAGAAAATATTTGATCCTAAAAATATTTTAAACCCGGGAAAAGTATTTGTGTAGCTCTATTTTTTTGTCGCATAAATATTAATCAATTTTGTTTTTTCAAAACCTTTTTCTTTTTCCATTTTAATATTTTTAAAGCCGTTTTCAGATAAAATCTTGGTAGATATTTCAATATTATTTTTAATGTCATTTGCTTCCATTATAACTGTGTCAATGAATGTCCAATGCTTTTTTTTAATTCCACGTAGTACGTTTACCTCTTCTCCTTCGCAATCTATTTTTAAGAGATTGATATTAGTTATTTTTTTATTCTCAATAAAACTACTTAGTGTAATTACTTTACTTGTCACATGTCTTTTATTCGCTTGTAAATATTTGGCAATCAATGGTGTAGCAAATTTTGGAATTAGTTTGGCCCACCAAAAACTTTTAGGTGCATTTGAAATACTTCCTTCCACTGCAGAAATAAAACTTTTTTTATCCTGTTCCCAAATTTGTGGACTTGAGGTTGATAGTGCAGGGCTATTTGGATAGTAGGTAAAATTTATTTTTTTATTTGTGTTGGAAATCCCCATTTGATAGGATTTAAAGTTTTTGTTGAAACTAAGTTCAGTGTTTTTTTTAAGTACAGTATGAATTTCTGGTATTGGCTCAAACGAATGGATATGAATATTTTTAAATTTTTTTGATAACCTAACTCCAAACACGCCGATATTGGCACCTACATCAATAATTACATCGGTATTTTTTATCTTTGTTCCGAAATTTAAATATCCTTTAACATGTTCATCTAGGACAATTGCTTCAGTTTCTTTCAAGCAGTATATTGGTAACCCATCATTTAAATTAATTTTTTTCATACTTTTATTATATATGGAACAATTGACATTCGTGTTTTATACTATACTTATTATAGTTTGTTGTAATATTTTTGGGTTTTTTCTCTCATTAGTTTCCATTCATGTAAACTTTTTATCTAAATATAGAATACAAAGAAGAAAAATTAAAGCTAGTATTTTTTATGATAGATTACCACTCATACTATTTAATATTGTTTTATTGATTATTGTTTCTGCAATGGGACTATATTATTTATATCCATTATTTGACCCTGTGATTAATTTCAATATTAAGTCTATTGTGTTGCAGATCATGTTGATTCTTTTGGTTGATGATTTATATTTTTATTTTTTACATACTTGGATGCATAAAAATCAATTTATGTTAAATAAAATCCACCGTATTCATCATCAAGCAATATCGCCATTTGCTCTTGAATATATTTATGTTCATCCCCTAGAGTGGATTATGGGTTATATTGGCCCATTTATTGCTATTTTTTTAATTAGCATATTTAGCCCCATCAATATATTGGCATTTTGGATATATCAATTCATTAGAAACATCCATGAATTAGATGTTCATTCTGGATTTAAGTCCATTTTTTCTAAATGGATTCCATTTTGGGGAGAATCAGAACATCATGATTTACACCATGAAAAGTTAAATGGTAATTATGCTACAACATTTACTATATGGGATCATATTTTTAAGACAAAAATCAAACAAGATGAAAAATAAGCCACTAATACTAGTTGTAAATGATGATGGTATGGGATCTACTGGGATTTCAGTTTTAAGCTCAATTGTAAGAGAAATAGGAGATGTTTATGTGGTGGCACCAGATACTAACAGATCCGGTCTCTCTCATGCTATGACACTCCATGAAGATATTTGTGTTGAACATGTTAATGCGAAAAAGAATGAATTTATATGTTCTGGGACACCTGTAGATTGTGTTAAATTAGCTGTTAATCAAATTTTACCTAGATTGCCAGACTTATGTGTTTCTGGCATTAATCATGGTTCAAATCATTCTATTAACGGACTTTATTCGGGCACTTTGCATGCTGCCATGGAGTCGACTATACAAGGTGTTCCTTCTATTGCATTTTCTCACTTAAGTTATTTAGAATCAACTAGTTTGAATCCATTTAGGAACATAATTAAGGATATATGTTTAAAAACTCTAAGGTATAATGTGCCAGATGGGATCACGTTAAATATTAATTTTCCAGATGTACATTTTGATGAAATTAAAGGATTGAAAATATGTGTTCAATCGAAGGGGAGTTGGAAAGAAAATTTTAAATTAGTGCATTCAGATAACTTAATGAAACGTTATTCAATTAGTGGACAATTTCATTCTGATAAAACAGATCTTAAAAGTGATTCATGGGCTTTGGCCAATAATTTTATTTCCATTGTGCCTGTAAGTGTTTACTATGGTGCTTATTTAGTTAATGAATTAAAATATTTAGACTATGATTTTTAAGCAAGATTCTCCGATTTTAGGTTTGTGTATTGGTGTTTTTGCTCCTGTTATATTTTACTTTGGGCAGAATTTAGTTATTCCAATTATTCTTGGAAAATCATTTTCATCTGCTAGTATGGAGTTGTTTGCATTGGTATTTAATTTGCCTTTTTTTCGCTACTATATTATTAATTTAAAATATGAAAAAACAGCAAAAGGTATTTTGTTTGCAACATTTATATATGCTTTAATTTGGGTGTATATTAACAAAGGAATGAATTAGATGCACTATTATATTATATCAGGTGAACTTTCAGGAGATTTATATGCTTCTAATCTGATTCGTCAGTTAAAAAAAACAAATCCAGCATCTAGATTTACAGGTTGGGGGGGGGAGTATATGAAATCAGCTGGTTGTGATATAGTGGTTGATTTAAAATCTTTATCATTTATGGGTTTTTGGGAGGTTTTTAAAAATGGTTTTTTAATTTTAAATCACCTGTCTTATGCTAAAAAACATATTGGGCAATTACAGCCAGATGCCATTATCCTCGTTGATTATCCGGGTTTTAACTTACAAATAGCAGAGTATGCACACAAAATTGGTATACCTGTCTATTGGTTTATTGCGCCTCAAATTTGGGCGTGGAAAAAAAAACGCATCAAAAAAATGAGAAAGTATATTCATAAATTATTTGTTGCTCTGCCTTTTGAACTTGAATACTTTAGTAAAAAGGGAGTGAATACTTTTTATTTTGGCCATCCTATGATTGACCTTGTTAGTCGAAGAGAGTCTATGCTAGGTAATGAGTTAGGGAAGCCTATTATAGCATTATTGCCAGGTAGCAGAAAGCAGGAGGTAAAAAAAATGCTTCCACTTATGTTACAGGTTTCTGTTAATTTTCCTAGATATAGATTTGTGATTATATGTGCTGATAGTATTAGTAGATCATTTTATGAACATTTGAGTCAAGGTTATAATGTGGAGTTGCAGTTTAATAAAGATATATTAAGATCTGTTTTTGCGGCATTAGTGACATCAGGGACAGCAACGCTAGAATTGGCAATTTATCAAATACCACAAGTAGTTTGCTATAAAATAGATAGTATTTCATTTTTAATTGCAAAATTATTTGTTAATATAAAATATATCTCCTTGGTCAATATTCTATCTAAAAAGGAAGTTGTTCAGGAATTAATACAAGGTGATTGTAATGTAAAAAATATTGAAAAATCACTTAATTCTATCTTGAAAGATTCTAATAGAGAACAAATAATTGCAGATTATTCAGGTTTGGTCAAGCAACTAGGGATGCCAGGTTGTTTTGAGAAAATATCCGAGATAATTTATTCAGATTTATTAGGTATTAAGAAATATGCTAATAAATAGGCAATAGCCCCAGTGCCATAACAAATGAATGCGAGAGTCCATACTATTCTAATAAATGTAGGGTCTATCTTAAAGTAGTCTCCAAGTCCTTCACAAACGCCAAATAAAACTCCCTGTTTACTGTTTCTATATATTTTTTTCTTCACTTTTTTTCTAAAATCATTTCTATTTCAATGTCAAGGTCAATAGACATCCCAGCAACATCTTGAGTAAATGGCATGACTCCTGATATAATAGCAGTTTCATTTGTAAGTGATATAATAACATAAGACGCCTCTGTGCCTGTGGTAGAATCGGTTGCCAATAATGTGCTTTCATTATCCACTAATAGCCATTCACCCTCACTATTATTTTCTATAGGGAAGCTAGGGACATCATAGTCACCAACTAAAGGTATACTGATACTAAAAGGCTCAGTTTCAAAATCCAAATTCATAGAATATGTAGATGCCTCTGCATCAAATGACCATGTGCCAGCATTATATGCTTCACCTGCTAAGTCTTGTTGAAAAAACTCCACATCAATTTCTGTTGCATACTCTAGCGAGATAATATCCCAATTTCCATTCAATATGGAAGCGTTAGAGTATTCACAAGATCCATCATCATTTGTTGCCTCAGGATTATAATTAATAGCATTTTCATCAGAACAGCCTAGTATAATACACGATCCATCATCTTCTTCTGCATTCGGATTATAATTCAAAGCTTCCAAATTTGTACAGCCCAGGATCACCTCATTAATTGGTTCAGGAATGTAATCATCATCATCTTTATTGCAAGAAGATATCATAATTCCCATTGATATAATTAATGTTAGATAGATATTTTTTTTCATAGCAACATATAATTTAGTTGTATTAAAGTTAGTGTTTATTTTGCAATAATTCTTCTATCACATTTTTCATTTCATTGAATTCTTCTCTGTCAAATAGTCTTGTTAAAAATGCGATATTTCCATTTTGATCAATAATTACATTTCTTGTCACGCCAGCTTTTTTCTCTGCAAATAGATTAAAAACTCTGGAATCTTCATCTGTCATAATTGGATATGTTACTCCTGTTCGATTAATCATTAAATCAATTTCCTTCTCCTTTTGTGCTCTTTGCTTTGTGTCTTTTGCAAGGCCTAATAGGACAAATGCATTATTATTCTTATGTATTTGCCATATTTCATTTTCAATAAATGGCATCTCCTTTATACAGACGCTACACCAGCTTGCAGTAAATTGGAGCATTATAACTTTTCCAAGATGATCTTTTAAAGAAAATGTGTCATCTTTATTTGTGATTTTGAAGTGAGGCGCTGGATCATTAATGCCTACAATATAGCCTCTATTATCTTGCGAATATACTGTAGAATAGCATAGAAATAATATAGGTATAAATATTTTTTTCATAATTTTTACTCCATTCTTGCCTGTAAATTGATATCAAGTGTATTTAAAAATGCTTGTGTGTTGACATAGTGATTAGTGTTTAAGTTTTTGCCATGAATACATAGTGCTAAATCTTTTGTCATGATTCCACTTTCAATTGTTTTTATACAAACATCTTCTAAAGTTTTACAAAATTGAATTAATTCATGATTTTGGTCTTTTTCTCCTCTAAATATTAATCCTCGTGTCCATGCAAAAATTGATGCTATGGGGTTTGTCGATGTTTCTTTCCCATCCTGATGTAATCTAAAGTGTCTTGTGACTGTGCCATGAGCGGCTTCAGATTCCATTACTTCACCATCTGGAGTAAGCAATACAGATGTCATTAGTCCCAATGAGCCAAAACCTTGTGCGACTGTATCAGATTGGACATCTCCATCATAATTCTTGCATGCCCAAACAAATCCTCCATTCCATTTAAGTGCTGATGCAACCATGTCATCAATTAACCTATGTTCATATACTAAGTTATTTGACTTGAATTCATTTTTAAATTCAGTTTGGTAAATTTCCTCAAAAATATCTTTAAAACGCCCATCATATGACTTTAAGATTGTATTTTTTGTTGACAAATACAATGGCCATTTTTTCGACAATGCCTTGTTGAAGCAAGATCTTGCGAATCCGTAAATGGATTCATCTGTATTGTACATGCTCATAGCAACACCACCACTTTCTGTAAATTCATATACATTCCAGCTCATAACTTCTCCATTTTCCGCTTCGAACAACATTTTTAATTTCCCTTTATTTTTAATTACAACATCAGTTGCCTTATATTGATCCCCAAATGCATGTCTTCCAATACATATTGGTTGCGTCCAGTTCGGAACGAGTCTAGGTACATTTTGACAGATTATAGGCTCTCTAAATACAGTCCCACCTACTATATTTCGAATTGTTCCATTAGGAGATCTCCACATTTTCTTCAGATTAAATTCTTTTACTCGATCTTCATCTGGAGTAATTGTAGCACATTTAATTCCAACATGGTATTTTTTAATTGCGTTGGCAGCATCAATTGTAACTTGATCATTTGTGTTGTCTCTATTTTGAATCCCTAAATCATAGTATTTTATGTCAATATCTAAGTATGGAAAAATAAGTTTTTGTTTTATAAATTCCCAGATGATTCGTGTCATCTCATCTCCATCTAATTCTACAATTGGGTTGTGTACGGTTATTTTCTTCATTCTAAATTATATTTAAGTCTAATTGTTCTTTAATGAGTTTTATTTTTTGATTTTTTTCTAACATATGTTGATATTTTTCGGACTTTGTATGGAGCATATTTTTATTGTCTTCTTGTGTTAGAGTTATGACTAATTCAATAAAATCATTTTTCAATCTATTTTTTAGGAATGTTAATAGCTCTACTTTTATTTCTTCAACTTCTGATTTTTCAGATAAGCTTACAAGTTCCAAAATTAATGTATTATGATCTTTCTTTGGATTATATCGATCAAAAATATTAGCCAAATTAATTTTTTGTCTGTCTATTAGTTTTTTAGCAAAATCTTTCCATTGAATTATTAATTGTTTTTCACTCCATTCATTCTTTTCTTCTCCATTTTTTGTTTCTAAAATTTGTGTCATTGACTCTAGTTCTTCACTGATGCTGAGTAAGTCCGATTCTATATTGGGTGCTATTTTAGTATGATCATTGTTTTTCATATTTTGTATTCTGGACTCAGTATTCGGATTTATCTGTATAATAGATGGTTGTTTGTCTGTAGACTTGTTTAAATCAATTTTTTCTTGTTTGTCTGTAGCCTTGTTTAAATCAATTTTTTCTTGTTTGCTTGGCTCTGTTTTTGTGACTGTAGCCTTGTTTAAATCAATTTTTTCTTGTTTGCTTGGCTCTGTTTTTGTGACTGTAGCCTTGTTTAAATCAATTTTTTCTTGTTTGC
>PBKX01000031.1 GCA_002722215.1 Flavobacteriales bacterium
TACTGTTGTCATTATAAGTGAAATAATAATACTTGTTCTTTTCATATTAAAAAAATTTCGTGACCCTGGCAGGATTCGAACCTGCAACCAGCAGAGCCGAAATCTGCCATTCTATCCAGTTGAACTACAGGGCCTAGATACAGGAATCAAAAATACCAAAATACTATGGATATTCGTTATATTTAAAAAATAGTTTATATATGATTCGGATTGTTTTTCTTTTACTTGGTTGTAGTTTTTGCATTCAATCTAGTGCTCAATACACAAAAATTGGGGAGTGGTCAATGCATTTGAATTATACTAACATTAATGTAATAATTAATGAAAATCAGACGATTTATGTTGGAACACAGTCTGGATTATTTTTGTACAATGAAACTGACAACAGCGTAACCAGATTTTCAAAGCTAGACGGACTTTCTTCTTTAAATGTTACTGCTTTAGATTATGAAGACGGGAAACTGGTCGTTGGATACAATGATGGGAATATTGACATTATTTCAGGATCCCGGGTTTCAAGCATTCCACATATAGCATCGGCAAATATATTGGGAAATAAAAAAATCAACCACCTTCTTATTAATGGTGATATAGCCTACGCCTCATGTCCATTTGGAATTGTCGTTATTAATGTCGCTACAGAGGAGATTAAAGAAACATATTACCTGTCAAACGACGGAACAAACACAGAAGTATTCGAAACATATGTGTTTGATGAAGGCGTGTATTTTAATCAAGACTCTTTTCTTTCTAATAAGATATTTGCAGCAACTGAAAAGGGGCTTTTTTATGCCAACAAATATGATAACCTTTTGGATTATATGTCTTGGAAAAATGACTGCCAAATATCTTTATCTCAAGAAGCTGGGTTATATACTTATCCTCTTGAAGGAACAATTGTTTCTGGGCTAATTGGCTTTGACAAAAAAGCAGATGGGGGAAAGGGGTTAATGGTAATTACCCAAATAGAATATGCTTCTCTTGTGACCCCTTGGTCTGGAGACACTAAATATAATTTATTTATGCTCCACAGCCCAAAAATTCAGACAGGCCAGCAAAACATATTCACTGTTAACAATGAGGTTCCCGGAGAAATTATTGATGCGCAATATAATAGCGATGCTGGTGCGTCTATTATTGTATCAAATGACAACTTTACTGAAAAAATTATCATCTTAAATAATGATTATAACAATATTCTTTCTGTGAATTGTTCCGATATTAACGGGGCTAGCGATTTGTCAATAACTGCTGCGACTCTTTTGGGTAATTATGGTGAATCAAGTCATTTGTTTTTGGGGGACTCTAAAAAGGGGGTGTTTTTATCAAAAAAAAACAGTTTTGATATTGATATTGTAGAGCCCATCGCTCCAAACGGGCCGTCAGGTATAAATATTGGGTCTATTACAAATAATGGGGATTACGTTGTTTTTACTCATGGGGGGAAAACGCAACCATGGAACAATTTATACAACTATGATGAAGTTTCATTTTTTAAAGACAACTATTGGTCAAAATCTTCCCAGTTAATCGATTTAGGTATTTATGATTTGGTAAGTGTTTCCGCTGGGGCATTAAAAGATCAGTTTTTTGTGGGAACATGGAATAATGGTTTGTTAGAGTTTTTGGGCGACTCTTTAGTTGCGTGGCACAACTCTGAAAACACTAACAATCAAATTGAAATGATTCCGGGGACCAAAAATACTCGTATTGGGGGTATTGATATAGACAATACTAATTCCCTTTGGCTAACAAACAGTCAGGCGAACAGACCTCTTGTTAAATTTGCAGAAAACACATGGACATCATTTACGGTGCCCAACCTTTCAACAAACACGATGATAGGAAAAATTTTATGCACAACAAGCGGACAAAAATGGATTCAATTACGAGAAGAGGGCATTTTAGTTGCAAAAGAAAATAAAGGGGGGATGATTTCAAGAAGGCTTGGGTCTGGGAATGGGCTTCCTAGTAACACCGTCAATTGTTTTGTTGAAGATGAAAATGGGTCTATTTGGGTTGGCACGTCTGGAGGGCTTTGTGTTTTTTATTTTCCAGAACAAGTGTTTAACAACTCGTCTTATGGTGGGGAATATATTTTAATTGAAACCGATGACGGTTATGTTGAACGACTATTTGACAACACTGAAATTCTAGATATTAAGGTTGATGGGGGAAATAGAAAGTGGGTGGCAACTAAAGGAAATGGAGTGTTTTTGATTTCTGAGGATGGAGCAACGCAAATATATAACTTTACGAAAGAAAATAGTTTTCTTTTAGACAATACTGTTTATGAGATTAGCATCAATTCGTCTTCTGGAGAAGTTTTTTTCTCAACAACAAGGGGGCTTTGCTCTTATCGATCAAACTCAACCGGGTCGGAAAATACATTTTCTAATGTCTTGATTTTTCCTAACCCTGTTCGAAAAAATTACTCTGGAGACATAGCGATATCGGGCCTGAAAGATGAAACTAGTGTAAAGATTACAGATATCTCCGGGAACCTTGTTTTTGAAACATCCTCTATTGGCGGAACAGCCACCTGGGACGGAAAGAGCTTTGATGGGGAGCGTGTAAGCACGGGGGTATACCTCTTCTTATGTACATCTCCCGACTTTGAAGAGTCTATTGTGAAAAAAGTGCTTTTTTATAATTAAATTATGTTTATTAACACCCCCGGTCTTGTTTTAAATGTTTATCCGTTCCGAGACAAAAAGATAATTTCAAAAATATTCACAAAAGAATCGGGGATTGTATCATTTATTGTCACTAGTAACATAAAGCAAAAGCCTCTTTCACAAATACTAACCATTGCTGAAATTACATATAAAAAATCTACCAATAGGTCTCTATTTTATGTTAAAGACGTAGCTGTTGATCATTTTTATCGAAGCTTAACAACAAACGCAAAAAAAATTCAAGTAGCGATGGTTTTGTGTGAAATTTTAAATAAGTGCCTAAAAGAGAAAAATCCAGACCTATATGATTTTGTGATCTCTGCATTTAAATACTTAGACTCCAACTGTGTTTTTGTGGGGTTTGATACCCTTTTCTTAATAAAGTTGTGTGATGTGACAGGAATAAGCCCGTTTCACAATTTGTTATCAGAGCCGATCGGCGCGGTTTTAAATATTCAAGACGGCTGTTTTTCTGCATCCGAAAAACATATAAAAAAAGAAATGCTTGTTCCTCTAAAAGAAAGTCTAGTGCTATATCGCCTGTCTAAGCTTAGTTTCCAAGAAGCTAGTTTAAAAAAAATTTCTACTGAGTTAAATGAAAGGTTATTTGATTATATGACCCTATATGTATCGGAACACCTAGCGGATTTAACAAAATTAAAATCAACACAAGTATTAAAAGAGCTTGAATAATACGATATTTGGTATGATATTTGTGCTTAATAAAATAAATTTAAACTAGAGTGATTCGGGGCTATCTTTTTATATTTATATTCTTTCCCTTATTTGGTTTTTCGCAAGAAGTGGTTGTTATTGATAATGAAAAAAACCCAATCCCAAACGTGTCTGCATTTAATCAAACAAAAACAAAAAGCGTCTTGTCAGACAATGATGGGGTAATTAATTTAAGTCGATTCTTGGCCTCTGATACTATTTTATTTCAACACCCTAACTATGAACTGAAAGAGATAAAAAAATCTAGTATTAAAAAGTCTGTGGAGCTTAACATAAAGTATGGCCTGCTAGAAAGTATTGTCATTATTGATCAAAAGAATATTAATAATATTAATAATGTTGCAGAAAAAAAAATCTACATCACTAAGTCTGAAATCTCTGAATTAAACTCTACAACACCGGCAGAAATACTAGAAAAAAGCGGGGGTGTAAGTGTCCAAAGAAGTCAGTTGGGGGGGGGGAGTCCAAATATTCGTGGATTCGAAGCAAATAAGGTTTTACTTGTTCTAGATGGAGTTAGATTAAACAATGCAATTTACAGGTCCGGTCACCTCCAAAACATAATTACAATAGATGAATTTATATTAGAAGATATCGAGATTGTTTTTGGGCCAAGCTCTGTCTTGTTTGGAAGCGATGCGCTAGGAGGCACTGTTAACATGAAAACACTGGAGCCATACTTTAGGCCTGAGCCAACTTGGGGTGGGCGAGTTTCATCAAGCTATCACTCTGCGTATAGTGGTTTTAAGGATAATGTTTACCTTTCTTTTGAATCTAGCAAATACTCTTCTATCAGTAGTTTTTCTTTTAAGCGTTTTGGGGACTTGAAAATGGGGGAGTGGAGGCCGCATGGATACACAGATTGGGGGCTTGTAAATCATTATGTTGACCCCACAAATGGTGTAGTTTGTAACTCTAACCCAAACATACAAAGGGGGGTTGGTTATTCACAATATGATTTTTTTAATAAAATGATTTTCAAGATAAACGATCACTCCCGAATTACATCTAATATTCAGTATTCAACTTCTACAAACATACCTCGATTTGATAAGCTTAATGACGGCGACAGGGCTTGCTCTATTAATGAAGATGGGGTTTGTGATATGACTAGTGACTTGGAGCATAGCTTGAAATTTCATTCTTATTATTACGGGCCTCAAGATCGCTTTTTTAGTAGTCTAAAGTTTTCTGTGTTTGATGGAGAAAATTATGCCAATCTCTTTGATGTCGGAGATTTTATTTTAGCCTATCAACAAATTAAAGAGTCCCGACACAAGTGGTATCTGTCTGATTTTGAAGATTGGATAAATGGCGATGATGACCCCAATGACCCTATTCATCAAAATGAGCGAGTGGATGTATTTAGCTTAAACACTAATTTTCGAAAAGGCTCTTGGCATTTTGGTTCTGAAACAATTTATAATTACGTTTCTTCTTCCTCATCTCTAGGAGAAGAAGAAACTGCTCTTGGTGATACTCGATATCCAAGTGGGGGGTCAGATTTATTTAGTTCTGCCTATTATGTAAATCGATTGGTGCCGATTTCTCACAAGATACAATTAGAGGGGGGGCTTAGATTTACCTTTTCTCACATAAAAGGTTTTTTTGCTGATAGTATCGACCGTGATGTTTTGGGTATTGAAGACCAGGTGTTTTCAGAAACATGGCCAGTTCTATCTGGTAATTTGAAGTTTGTTTATTATCCAAATGATAGATGGAAATTAAGCGCCGTTACTGCGCGTGGATTTCACTCGCCTAATGTAGATGACCTGCTTAAGGTGTTTCCAAAAGGCAACAACCTAACAAGACCAAACCCCGAACTGATGCCTGAGTATTCTTTTTCTCAAGAAATATCAGCCACAAAAAACATCTCTAACAATATTTCTATTTATGGGGTTGGTTTTTTTACCCAACTGAACAATGCTATTATAAAAGACTCTTTACCTGTGAACATAAATCCCGATCCAAACGATGATCCATTTTATGCTTATCAGGTGCTCTATAATGAAGAGTATTTGTGGTATTTTGGAAATCAAAACTATAGTAACAAGATTAACATTTATGGGTTTAGTCTAGGGTTTAACGCAATGATTTCTAACACACAAATAAAAGCCGATTTTAATATAACACGTGCAAGCTCTCCTCAAGAAAAAACTTTAACAATAGCCCATATCCCACCCACTTTTGGAAGAATAGAGGTTCTGAAGAAAATAAATCGACTTAAATTTCGAATGCTTTGCGTTTATTCTGGGTCAAAGCCTGCAGAACAATTTGATGTCGCAGGAGTAGATAACTTAGATGAAACGCCTTTTTTAGGTGAAGATCCTGATACAGGTGAAGGTGTTTGGGCTGGCCTGCCCTCTTGGTACACAATAAATCTGTCCGCACAGTACAAGCTGTTTGAAAATACTGAGATTAGTTTCGGTGTTGAAAATATGCTTGACGCTCATTATAAAACATTTGGCTCTGGCATTAGTGCGCCTGGTAGAAACTTGATTTGTAGTTTAAATTATAAGTTTTAGTGTTAAAATATAATTGTGTTTACCACCGCGTCGAGTTGAAGAAGTGGAAGGTTTTTTCTTTCCCCGGGAGCATAAAGATATGTATAAATTAAAACCGGGTCTTTTTCTAAATAAAAATAGTATATATTAAAAATTCCACCCATAAAATCATTTTCCATTTTCCAGAGAGACTGTATTTTTAGTGCTTTAAATTCGGCTATTTTAATCTCTTCTATTTTTATTGGCGCATCTTTTTCGTGGGTCATATATGAATTTTTTGCTGGCCCCAGAATATGTGATCCAACTATAGAATCAATATATTCTATGATTAAATCCGTTGAGCTAGGATGGTGTTTTTTCTCTAAGCCAACAACTAAAATCCCCTGGCTCAACTTAGGTGTTTCTCTTCTTACCCAAGTAACTGTAGAGTCAGAATGTGCGAAAAAAAAGTCTTTTGGTATTTTTAAAGATATTTTATGGGTCTCTTGAATTCTTTTTTCAATATCTTGGTTTGAATAGGTTGTAAACTTTGATGACAACCTATTTGTTTCAATATTTTTTATTTGTTTAACAAGAGAAATAATTTGGTTTTTATTATTGAGCAACTCTTCAATTGATGGAGATTGTATAAAAAAAACCACCTGGTCAAGGGCAAATAAATTTCGTTGAAAACTAATGCTAAATTGTTCTGACTTAGATGTTATTAATATATTTTGGTGTCGCTTAAGAATCCCTTTAAAGCCACTATTATTAACCTCCGATATGTTAAGTGTGTTTTCTACTTGAGGGGAGGGGCCAATTGTGGTTGTTAAAAGTTGTTTAAGTATTTTGAAAAATGGTTCATTAAAACCTTTTAAATCTTTAACCAATATCAATTCTAGAGGGTCCCCTATAGCTGGCGGCAAATCAGAGCTATCCCTTTTTTGTGTTATAATAAAAAAAGAAGTAAATAGAACAACTATAATAATGATAATCGTCTTTTGATTTTTTGTCACGGCCCACTAATTAACGTTCTTATAAATATTTAATCTTTGCCCAACTTTAATACTATGGCTCTTTAGGTCATTCCAAAGCATAATGTCCTTGATTGTGCATTTGTATTTTTTTGCAATCTTTCCTAAGTAATCCCCGCTCTTTACTCTGTACCTTATTTTTTCAATGTCTGTAAATTCAGGGTACTTCGTTTGTTCTTCCCGTTCCATTTCTTCTGCCTGTTTATATATACTTTCTTCATTCATAATGAATAGTCCAACTTTGTTTTCCGGCAAAGCAATAGAGAATCGTTCTGTGTCTAGACTAGGAACAAGCTTATTTCTATATACCGGGTTTAATTCCGCTAAAAGAATGGAGTCAATACTTAATAGCTTAGACAGATGTGCTATTTTCATTGGCCGCTGTAAATAAACAGAATCAATTTGATGGGACTTAAAAAGATAATTTGTGTCTGGATAAATCCCGTGCTCTTCGGCAAAGGTCATGACATAAACTGCCGCAATAAATGCAGGGATATAATTGCTTGTTTGTTTTGGCAAAAAAGGTCTAAGCTCCCAATAATTAAGCTTGCCCCCAGACCTCCTAATAGCTTTGGTAATATTCCCTCGGCCAGCATTATATGAAGAAAGAGCTAGGTCCCAATCATTGAAAACCTTATACGCCTTAATCAAATAGTCACATGCGGCCTGTGTTGATTTATAAATATCTTTTCTTTCGTCTAAATATGAATTTATTCTTAGCCCATACTCTTTGGCGGTTGGATACATAAATTGCCACAATCCCACTGCGCCAGCATAAGATCTTGCGTTTGGGTTTAGTGACGATTCTATTACTGGTAAATGTTTTAGTTCTAGTGGCAAGTTGTTTTTGTCTAAATATTCTTCAAAAATTGGATAGTAGTATTCTGAAAGGGCCAACAACTTACCTACCTGCTCTTTTCTTTGTAATAAATAAAATTTTATATTTTGCAACACCGACGTGTTGTAAACTAAATTCATCGGCGTTAATTTATTTAATTGTGATAGCCGTCTTTCTATGTTTTCTTCATCAAGAAGAAACCCCTGTCTGGCTGTATTTTTTGTTAAAATTTCTTTTTGAAACATTGTGTCATATAACAACACATTATCCTCTTTCCATGTTGGTATTTTTGTTTCTGTTTGTGAAAATAAAGCGGTTGTTAAAAAAAACAATATTAAAAAAGTTACGCGCATAACACAGAGTTAATTAGAAATAATACTACTTGCCGTTCCAAGCATATCTTGTTCAGAAAAATAAGGTCCAATAATTTGAGCGGATGAAAAAAACTGGTTTTTTGTTTTTTTTATTGGCAAAGCAAGGGCGGGGTGACCAGACAAGTTTGCTTGAACAGTAAAAATATCTTGATTATATAGTTCTGTCGGTTCTTTTTTATGACCTATCTTAAATGGTAGCTCCGGTGTTGTTGGCAGTAAAATATAGTTGTGTTTTGATAAAATTAATTCTGTTTCGTTCTTAATCAGTCGTCTCACTTTTTGAGCTTTTGAATAATAGGATTCATAATGGCCGGCACTTAACACAAATGTTCCCAGCAATATCCTTCGCTTCACCTCAGTGCCAAAACCATCTGTTCTTGTATTTTGAATTAATTGATCAATGTTTTTTCCAGATTTTTGATGCCCATATTTAATTCCATCATATCTAGAAAGGTTAGACGATGCTTCCGCTGTTGTTAATATATAATATGCTGGAACCAAATAGTCTAGTAGCGGTATATCGACGTACTCAACTGTGTGTCCAAGGGTTTTTATTTTTTTTACAAGTTGATTAAAATGTGTTTTAATTTCTGGGTCTATCTTTGGAAAATTGACTGCCTGATTAACAATAGCAAACTTTTTTGGCCCTTTATTTGGTGACTTTTTTTGTTGGTTTATTTTTTTAGCGACACAAGTGCTGTCAAAATCATCCGGCCCAGAAATAACCGCCGTTATGAGCTGAAGATCTTCGATGGATTTCGTAATTGGCCCAATCTGGTCAAAAGATGAAGCATAGGCTATTAGGCCATGTCTCGAAACAAGACCATAGGTTGGTTTTAGCCCAAAAACCCCACAGAATGCAGCAGGTTGTCGAATAGAGCCACCAGTATCTGTTCCTAGTGTTGCGTGACACAGATTTGCTTGAACTGCTGCTGCAGATCCACCCGAGGACCCCCCTGGAACAAAGTTGGGATTCAGGGGGTTTCTTGTTGGCCCATAAACTGAGCTTTCTGTTGTTGAGCCCATAGCAAATTCATCACAATTTAATCTTCCTATAATAATTGCGTCTTCATTAATTAATTTTTCAACAACTGTTGCAGAATATGTTGACTTAAAGTTATTAAGTATTTTTGAGCCTGCTGTTGCGGGGTGTGATTTATAACATATATTGTCCTTAATACCAACTACTAGCCCTGCTAATTTTCCTGCAGTTTTGTTTTCAATTTTTTTGTCAATAATAGATGCTTTGGATGATGCATCTGATTGGTAGGTTTCAATGAATGCATTTAAATGTTTGTTTTTTTCTATATTCTGTAAGTAGTTCTCAACTAATTCTTTACAGGTAAGTCTGTTTTTAGAAATGTCCTCCTGGATTTCTTTTAAAGAATTATACTGTTTCAAAATTAATTATTCTTTTTTGTCTCTTTTAGTGTCTATTGCATCATTGGATGCATCTTTGGACGCGTCTTTGAATTCTTTAATTCCAGATCCAAGACCCCTCATTAATTCAGGTATTTTTCTTCCGCCAAATAACAATAAAATAATAATTCCAATAATGATAATTTCTTGTGAACCAATAAAAAGTAGTGTGTTTAATTTCATAATTCAAATGTAATTAAAATTATAAACATTTTTTTATTTTCTTAACGAGAAATCCAATGCAGTGGATTTAGTTTTTCTCGTTCACGCCAAATTTGAAATCCAAGAATATTGTTTTTGTTGCTATCTACATCTTGAAGTTGGCCCACTTTTTCTTTTGTTTTAACTTTTTGCCCCACCTTAACACTCACAAAATTCAGATTTGAATACACTGAAAAGTATTCGCCGTGCCTAACAATTATGACCTTGAATCCTGTTGGAAGGACAATAACTTTGCTCACCTCTCCATCAAAAACAGATCTCACAATGTTTGTTTCTGATGCAATTTCAACGCCATTATTAATGATCTTTATTCCTGGTAAAATAGGGTGAGGAACTGTTCCAAATTTACTAACAACAACTCCGGCTGACACGGGCCAAGGCAGTCGCCCCCGATTAGACGAGAAATTTTTTGAAATTAATGCTAGCTCCGGTGTTAGATTTTCTTTTTTCTGGTTATTTTTCTCTAAAGCTTTTAATATTTCTTCTGTAATTTTTTTTGTTTCTGCATCCTTTATTTTAATTGCACGAACCAATGAGTCTTCTTTGTTTTGTAGGCTTCTAATTATTTTCTCCTGTGAGAGTTTAGTTTTTTTTAAACCCTCGATTTTATTGTTTTTAAGAAATGTTAGATCCGCCTGTTCTGCCTTTTTTTGAGTTATCGTTTTTTTCTGAAACAGAATATTTTCCCGCAATAAATTAATCTCTAAGTGCTTATTCCGTCTATTTGTTTCTATTTTTTTAAAGTGGTATAGCCTTCTAATTAGCTGATTAAAATTTGCAGCCGACAAAAAAAACAAAAGCTTATTATAGCCTCTTCTGTATTTGTCTGCCACTTGTATTAGTTTAGTGTAATTTTCTTTCAACGCCACCAATTCTATTAAAAGGGTATCTAGTGTATTTTCCAGGTTTTCTTCCTGAGATTTTAATATCGATGCTTCTTGCTCTAAAACATCTAGAAGCTTATCTTGTAGATCAATTTGGCTATTGATTATTTTTAATCCTTCTAGGCTGTTTTTTTGAATTGACTGTGTTTCTAACAAAGACTTATTAAGTAAGTTTGAATCCTTAATTAAGTTGTTTTTTTTCTTTATTAGATCATTGTAATCTTGGGACCAAACAAAACAACAAAACATAAAAAATAAAACCGCGTATATATGCTTTTGTTTCATAAATCTTTTTTTATTGACTTATATTCGACACTAATATTAGCTTTTGTTTTTGACCCCGCCTGATTAGGGCTGTAAAGACAAGTTATCTTTTTTGGGAAAAATCCACCTTCCATAGCCAAATAATCTCTAAAAACAAGTTTAATTATATTGTTTTCATATATACTTGAGTCTTGTTTTAGTTTTGGAGAAACTAGTGATTTTTTTAATCTATTTAATTTATCTCCTCCCGTTTTATGCGTTATTTTTTCGTTGTTTGTTAGACTGCTTTTTATTTCCAGTCTGTCGTCTGTAATTAAAAGCCTTCCGAGCTCTATTCCTAAAAGGGGGTGATACCCCAAAATAGAAATAGAGTCTCTTGATATCTTAATCTTGGTTTTTATTTTTGATGTTTTTTGGTTCGCAAATTCTAAATCTACATTTGAATAAATAATTAACTGTCCAGAACCATTTTTTGCGGTCGTTTTTTTAATATTAAAAGTTTGACAGCTAAAAAAACACAAAATAAAACACGCTGTGAGAAATTTATTCATTAATCATTAATTTCTTTTTTATTTCCGTATTTTCTGTGTCAAGCTCATATGCTTTTTTCCACTCTGATTTCGCATCAGTTAAAAAACCAAGCTTATATAATATGTCTCCATAGTGATCTAAAAGAACTGGGTTGTTGGCTTGTATCGCTATTGCTTTTTCAATTTCCACTTTTGCCTGCTCATATTCTCCTAGCTTATATAAAATCCAAGCATATGTGTCCAGGAAAGACGAGTTTGGTTTTTTTTTAGTAAGCTCTAGGCATTTTATAATCATTGTTTTTGCAAATGTTAATTTTTCAGATCTAAGAGAGAGGTAATAGCTATAATTATTTAAAACGTGGGTGTTTTCTGGATTGTATTGAATGGCTAAATCATATGCGTTGTCAGATGATGTATGCATGTTAAGTTCATGGTACGAGTTACCGATAATAGCATAAAAGTCTGATACAAGTAAATTATTATCAATGATAAAATCTTTTCCTTTTAATAGCGCGTCTATGCATAGTTGATGCTCCCCTTTTTCAAAAAAAGCTAGCGCTTTGTAGTAATAAAATGTTGGCGTAAAGGGAAATTTTTCTATTGCCTCAATAGCTAGCTCTAAAATCGCATTGGAGTCCCCTTGTTTCCAATAAATTTCTATTAGCTTAAGATATATGTAATCATCTTTGATTACACCTGAGTTTAGGGATAAATGGTAGTGTTCTATTGCTGATGGGTAGTTTTCTTCTTTTGTATATATGTCTCCTAAAATTAAATTAAATAGAGGCTCTGTTTCATGAAGGGTAATTGCCTGTTGAATAATTTTTTTAAATATTGAATAGTCTTTGTACTTGTTGTTTAATACTAAATTATAGAAAATATCTTTCTTGATTTCTAAATTAATTTCCCTGCTCTCTGCGATATTTAATAAAAAAAGCTCTTGATTTTTTATATCATTTTTATTGGAATAAATCTTATATAGTGCAACAATTGCATTTGGATTATCTGTGTCTACTTTCAATAGTTTATGATAGGCCATAATTGCTTTTTCATAATCATTAAAATGCATATATATTTCTGCTAAATTCTTGAAAAATATTGGGGATCTTTCCGTTAGCTTTTTTCCTATTCTTTCTGCTTCTCTAAAATTATCCTGAGCCAAATAAATGTCTTTTAGAGCCAATAGTAGCTCATTACTAATTCCTGTTTTTTTCTCTGTTTTTTTGATAAACCTTATTGCTTGCTTATATTCTTTTAGTTCGATTAATATCTTAATTGCTTCAAGAGAATAAAACTTGTTTTCGGGGTCAAGGTTAATTAGATTATAGTATGTGTTTAACTGCTCTTTTAGGTTGTTCTGAATGGCGTAAATAGATAAGAGCTCATAGTGATACCATTCGTTTTCGGGGCTCAGGGAAATCGCCTCTTTGATGTGATATTCCGCATTATCTGTGTTATGAAAAACATAAAAGTATAATTTTGCCATCTGATAATATGGTGATGGCTCGTCGGGTATTAAATGAGTGCATTTTTCATATGCATCTAGTGCCTCCGAATACTCCTCAAGAAGTGAGTGCTTTTCTGCCTTAAAGTAAGCGTCTATAAATTTTTGCTCATTTTCTGACACCTGTCTTTCTTTGGTCTCATTCAACTCTTTAGAAGATAAGATTTGGGCGCTTAGTAGATTTAAAAAAAAGAGATTTAAAAAAAATACTATAAGTGTTTTTTTAATTTTAATCATATTATTTAAGATTCGTATAGTCGCCAATATTTACGCTCCTATGGTTTTTATTATACTCTACATTGCTCCCAATTATTGATTCATCAAAATTTGCGCCGATTATTTTTGTGTTCCGCTGTATAATAGTGTTTTTAATCTTGGATGAATCAATAATTGTCCCAGAACCAACACTAACATTAGGACCAATGATAGAGTTTGTTATCTGCACATTGTCTGCAATATAGCAAGGTAGATAAATTTGTGTGTTTTTAAATTTGGGAATTTTTATTTCTTGTTTGGTTAGTATTTTTGAGTGTGAGTTTAATAGATTGGTTGGGGTTCCAAAATCAAACCACTTTTTGATTTTGCGTGAAACAAATTTTTGATTTTTATTTTTTAAGTTTTCAAGTGCTGTTGTTATTTGATATTCTCCTTTGATTTTGATTTTGTTTTCTAAAATTTCTTTCAGTTCTTTTTCGAGAATAATTCCGTTTTTAAAATAATAAATACCAACAATAGCTAAATTAGAAATATTGGTTTCTGGTTTTTCAACAAACTCTTTAATGTGACCATTTTTAGCCAACGTAACAACACCATAGCTACTTGGATCGTCCACCTCTTTAACAAAGACACAGCCATCAGCATCTTGTGGGAATTTTAACTCTGCCTCGAATAGGGTGTCTGCAAAAATAATTAGGGTCTGGGATGTTAACAGCTTTCTTGCACAATAGATCGCATGCGCTGTTCCTTTTGGCTCATGTTGATAAAAAACTTGGGTTTTTGTTTTTGTTCTATGCCCAACATCTCTCAGCATCTTTTCTGTTTCTTCGTTTTTTTGCTCAATTATAAATCCTATATTTTCTATCTTATTTGACGATGAGGACAAAACAATATCAACTATTCTCTCAATAATTGTTTTTCCTGCTATTTCTATTAGCGGTTTGGGTGTTGATAGTGTATGTGGGCGCAATCTTGTTCCTTTGCCCGCCATTGGGATTATTAAATTCATGTTTTAGTTTATTCCTGTGCTTCCAAACCCCCCCTCTCCTCGCTTCGTTTTTGTTAATTTAATCGTTTTTTCCCAGATAATATTTTCTACTCGAGAAAAAACTATTTGAGCAATCCTGTCTCCTGTGTTAATTTTAAATTCGCTATCTGATAAATTAATAAGAATAACTAGTATTTCTCCCCTGTAATCGGAGTCTATGGTTCCTGGGGTATTTAACACTGTGATTCCGTGTTTTATTGCCAATCCGCTTCTAGGTCGGATTTGAGCCTCTATTCCTTTGGGGATTTCAAGATAAATACCTGTTGGGACAGCCCATCTTTCTCCGGGAGAAAGTTTAATGTTGTCATTTGCCCTCAAATCCATGCCTGACGAACCTGGAGTTTTATATGTCGGTGATGAGTTTTTTGATTTGTTTATTATCCCAATCTTCATTAATAAAAATTATTTTTTTTTATTATTATTTTTTTTACCTGTGTATACATAAAGATAATGTATAATCCGAAGAATATCGTATTATCAATTTGAATATTCATGTATGCTTTCTCTCCAGAAATTATGCTCGCAAAAAATAAAACAAATGCAACCAAGAAATAAGAACAAATAGAATATATATTATACTTTATTTTAAATTTTTGTTGCCCTAGATAAAATGAAATTGCCATCATTAAAAAATAACATATCAGTGTTGCCCAGGCAGAGCCTACAAAACTAATCTTTGGTATTAAATAAATATTAAGAATTAACGTAATCACTGCTCCAAAGATTGACAATATTGCACCATAATACGTTTTATCAATTAACTTATACCA
>PBKX01000032.1 GCA_002722215.1 Flavobacteriales bacterium
AAAGAAGAACAAGCATTTTCATCTGTCACTAATACAGAATAAAAACCGGGACCAAGGCCATCTAAATCCTCACTAGTAGAGCCATCGGACCATTCATAGGTATAGAGACCACTAACTCCTCCACCTGTAACTGTTAAATCAATTCCTCCATCGTTAGCCCCATTACAACTTATATTATAACCATTATAGTCAGTTGATTCAGCCGTGAAACTCAGAGAAGGAAAAATATTCAAATCAAAAGAACCTTCTGAACAATTGTTTTCATAAGTAATCGTAGCTGTTGTAATATCTGTAGTTGAACTAGGTGTAGGAGCAAAAGAAGGAATAGTTCCAGTTCCAGATGCTGCCAAACCAATTGAAGGATTATCGTTTGTCCATGTAGCTGCATCATCCATAATAACATCTGCCGTCAACTCTCCAGGACATATATCTTGATCATCAAAAGAAATAAAAGGAATCGTAAAATCTACCGTTAATGGGTACATGCCACCACAATCTTCAGTAAACACAGTATTTCCACTAATAATTGTAAAAGAAAGTGGCACATTCACAGGTAATCCTGTAAAATCATAATACACCCAATCATTATACATATTTTCTTCTCCAGGACACCCTATTTCATAGGTTAATGGAGTGGTACAACCTGTAAGGTTTTCTGGAATTACATCAATGACTCCTCCCCCTGGAACAGAGGTTATGGTTGTAGTCACACCATCAATTGTAACACTTATAGTCATAGTCGTTGTATTTGGATCTTCAGTCCCATGCCAATGTTCTAGCCAAATACGTAAATCGCCTTCACAACTAACACACCATTGCACTTGAACAGAGTGAGCAAATACTTGACCAAGACTACAAAAAAGAATAAAAAAAGTTAGAATTAATCTATTCATGCTTTTATACAAAATTCCAATTAATATAAGATATTATCCAACACATTGAATTTTTCGTTAATTTATTAAACACCAATATACTAAATCGTTCTATTTTTGAGAAAAATAATCTCTTATAAATCATTTTACACTAAATTTATGACACTAAATCTTAGAACATGAAAAAAGCTATTATCTTACTTATTATTTCAATCAATGTTGTTTATTCACAAGATTATTTTCAACAAGAAGTAAATTATCAAATTGATGTTTCATTAGATGACAAAGCCCATACACTAAATGGCTTTTTAAATCTTGAGTATACCAATAATTCTAAAAATACACTAGATGTATTGTGGTTTCATTTATGGCCCAATGCATATAAGAACAATTCAACTGCACTAGGAAGACAAAAATTGGAAGAAGGGGATACAAAATTTTACTATGCCAGTGATGATGAAAGAGGATATATTGATAGCATGGAATTTAAGATAAATGGCGCTATAATTAATTGGGAATATCATCCAGAACATATTGACATCTGTAAATTGAAATTAAAAAATTCACTAAATCCAGGAGAAACAATTAAAATATCAACACCTTTTTTTGTTAAAATACCGGACGCGAAATTTTCTAGGCTAGGACATGTTGAACAATCATATATGATTACACAATGGTACCCTAAGCCAGCTGTATATGACAATAATGGGTGGCATATTATGCCATATTTAAATCAAGGCGAGTTTTATTCTGAATTTGGAAGTTTTGATGTTAAAATTACACTACCAAGTAATTATATCGTTGGTGCTACTGGTAATCTGCAAAATGAATTAGAAATAAACTATTTAAATAAACTAGCAAAACACACAGATACTATTTCTGTATTTAGTAATGATATGTCATTTCCAAAATCAAATCTAGACACTAAAACTCTACATTACAGAGAGAATAACATACATGATTTTGGATGGTTTGCCGATAAGCGCTTCAATGTATTAAAAGGTTTAGTTGAATTACCATACAGTAAAGACACTGTTACCCTTTGGTGTATGTTTACAAATAATGAAGCTGATCTGTGGAAAAACTCAATTGAATATATGCATGATGCTACTTATTACTACTCACTATGGAATGGAGATTATCCTTATAAACAATGTAGTGCAGTTGATGGAACAATCAGTGCTGGTGGAGGTATGGAATACCCTGGTGTTACTGTGATTGGAGAAATGAATACAGCGAAAGCATTAGAAGAAGTAATTATGCATGAAGTGGGGCACAATTGGTTTTATGGAATGCTAGGTAGTAATGAAAGATCACATCCCTGGATGGATGAAGGTTTAAATACTCATAATGAACTAAGGTATATGAGGACAAAATACCCTGGATTTAACATCTATCTAGATCAATTACCTGAAAAAATTATTAAACTACTAGACCTAGAAGGATATGATGCTAAACAAACTATGTTAGAACTGAACATGATGCTTTCACGGACTGGTCAAGATCAACCTATTGAGCTCCATTCAGAAGAATATACAATGATGAACTATGGTCTTATTGCCTATATGAAAACTGCAATTGTCTTTGATTATCTAATGGCATATCTAGGAGAAGATGTGTATGACGAATGTATGAAAACCTATTTTGAGACATGGAAGTTTAAACATCCAAAACCTGAAAATCTAAAATCTATATTTGAAGAAAAAACAGATAAAAATTTAGATTGGTTTTTTGATGATGTCATCAACACTACAAAACAAATAGATTATGCCATAACACATCTTAAAAAAGAACAAGATAATTTTATTTTGAGAATAAAAAATAAAGGTGATATCAATAGTCCTTTTGTAGTTAGTGGAATAAAAGATAATAAAGAGTATAATCCTATTTGGATAGAGGGATTTAAAAAAGGAAAAAATATAAAGTATCCATCTTCTAGTATAGATTATGATTATATACAAATTGATTTTAAAGGAGATATTCCTGAGGTAAATAGAAACAACAATATAATTAGAACAAGTGGGATCTTAAAAAAGATTGAACCGGTTAAATATCAACTGCTAGGAAGCATAAATAATGCTCAAAAAACACAAATTTTCTTTATGCCAAATTATGACTGGAACTACTATGACAAATCATTGATTGGCTTAAAATTATACAATAGATTTTTACCCTCAAATGGTTTTTCATACACACTAAGTCCCCTATATAGCATACAACGCAATGCTTTAGGAGGAAACTTAGCTTTTGCATATGAAAAATATAAGCCAGCTAAATTTATTCAAAAATTGAAAGCTGGGCTTTTATATGAGAAATATTCACATCAATATGGAAGCAATAATAATACGACAAGTAAGTATAATCGAATTGAACCATTTTTAGAAATTAATTTAACGAAGAAAACCCCAAGAAGTAAGAAGCAAAGTTTCTTCCGAACAAATTTAATTTATCTTGACAAAGGAGATGAGCAATTACATTTTATAAACACAAAATATACATTCTCCAATAATCAAACTCTAAACCCCTACTCTATTAATATAAATAGTCAATTTGGACAAGATTTACAAAAAGCTAGTGTAACTATGAAATATAAATACGCTATAAATAAAAAAAGAAATATTAAAATTAGAGGTTACTTCGGAATAGCAAACACCAATAATTCAGAATACTACTTAAATATGAGTGCTTGGAATGGTACTAATGACTATACTTTTTCTAATCCATTTTTAGGAAGAAGTGAAACAACAGGCTTACTAAACCAACAAATTATAGAACAAGAAGGTTTCATTAAACATGAAACAAATATAACCTCGAAGAATATTCTAACTTCTGTAAGTGCTGAGCTTAATTTAAAAAAAATAATAAAAATATATGCTGAGGCCGGCACTAACGGCAATGAGTCAGCTTATGGGCTAGGCCTCAAAATACCTTTGTTAAATGGGGCAACTACGTTTTACATACCGCTATTAACAGAGAAAGGATTAATCAAATTTAACAACACCGAATTTATTAGGTATACTTTCAAACTTAATTTGAGTGATTTTTCATCAATGCTTTGATTCAATATAGAGTCCTAGCTCTTTTCATTAAAAAGACATTGTATATCAGAAAATTCAATAGCACCTAATCATTTATTGAATGATTTATAATTTAGACAATGACAGTCTAGACTGTAAATTTTTTCTAATATTGGTCCAAAATAAATTAAAATCTGCCTGGTGATAACTATTAGATTTATATTTATTGATAAATATATTATTTGGTAATCGAACCCAAACTAATCCTAATTTATTCATAGCTGATACACTTTTTTTTAAACCAATTCTTTGATTTGGAAACAGAACTCCTAAATGATCATGTTTAGCACTCCATCGAGTATCGACACTAAAGTTAATTGGATTAGTAGAGTGGAAATTTTCGCCGAATTTCCAGTTATTTGGATAATATAAATCATTAAAACTGCGCCATGTCATAAAGCAATTAAGGTCATCAGGAGAATCACATAATGGAATAGGAAGTTCATTTTTAGCAATATCCATACCAATTAAATAACTTAAAATCAATCTATTTAATAAATCAGAGTCATTGGCAATATATTCTAAAATTAATCTTTTAGCATGATTTGTACCTTGACTATGAGATGCAATAATAAATTGATCATGCTCACTCATCTCTATAAAATACTGAAATGCAGATAAAACATCTTGATAAGCAAAATCAAAAGCTTTATATCCATTGACCGTGTCAGTATATGAATATATATGCATTTCTCTATAATGAGGTGCGTATAACTTAGTAATCCCAGCAAAAACAGAAAGTTGATTTTCTAAACATAAATTAATAGATTGATTCTCTTGAAAATAAGATGTGTCAGCATTCCAACTGGTAGAATTATATAAAGTAGTTGGATGTATATAAAAAACAGAAACATTAAACATTGTATCATCTTTTATATTATAATTCTTTGGTAGAATATCATTAAAATCATCTAGATCTGATCTGAAGGCCCAATTCTTTTTATCGCTATAGTCCAATTGAAAATTATTGTCAATAAAAAAGTGGCGTTTTGGCGTGGTAGAACTATCTGAATCAACGATGTTTTTTTTAATTCCACAAGAATAATTCAAAAGCATAACAATAATAAATAGTGATATTTTTTGCATAGTATTTAAATAATAACAAATTGACCCATAGAGAAAACTTTAGCCTGACCACCAATAATAACTCTATCAGCTACATCTATACAATGTAGCCTACCCCCTCTTGCAGATATTTGTAATGCTTTTAAATCTTTCTTGCCAAGTTTTATGGACCAAAAAGGAATTAAAGTGCAATGGGCAGATCCTGTCACAGCATCTTCCAAAATTGTAGCTTGTGGAGTAAAATACCTAGAAACAAAATCTACCGAATTTCCTTTAGCAGTAACAATAACACCCCCATATCCCAAATTAATCTGATCAAAAAAAATTCTATTAATTTTAATATTTTCAATCTCTTGTTGTGTATCATATACTAACATATAATCACGAGCTTTTAATACTATCTTCGGCTGTATATTTAATGATAGTTGAATTTCTTTAGGCAATAATTCAGGCTTCGCTATTCTTTTAGGAAAATCTAAATAATAAACATTATCTATACACGATACTTTCAGATCCCCACTTATAGTACGAAATAAAATTTCGTTTTCGGGGTAATTTAAAATTGTTTTTAACACATGTGCAGTCGCTAAAGTAGCATGCCCACATAGATCAATTTCAATATCTGGAGTAAACCATCTAAGATGTATATGATCTCCATTATCAATAAAAAATGCAGTTTCTGAAACCGCATTTTCTTTGGCTATCTTTAGAAGGATACTGTCATCAATCCATTGCTGTAAAGGCACAACACAAGCAGGATTACCGCTAAAAAGCTCATTAGTAAAAGCATCTACCTGATAAAGATCAAATTTCATGTAGTTTAATTATAAAGGAAACCTATTTTACAATAAATAGGAAGATGGTCTGAAAATCCACCATACCAGTTTGATCCGCCAAAAGTTCTACTAGGATATTTCTCGCCTTCTGAATTGACATACATCATGAAATCCTTTTGAAATGCACCAGCAGATAAGATTTTAGTATTAGAGCTAATAAAGTTTTTAGAAACGATAATCTGATCTAACCAATTCCAATAGCCCTTGTAATTATAAGATCCTTTCTCAGACACTAAATCTGTAGACATTATATTGATATAGTCATTTTTTACCAAAATTTCAGAGACACTTTCATTATCTGGGTAATCATTAAAATCTCCCATAATTAAAGTATATTCAGATTCTTGAATATATAGATTAATATAATCTCTTAGCACTTTTGCCGCAAATACTCTTTTATGATTTGTTTCTTCTTGACCTCCCCATCTCGATGGCCAATGATTAACGAAAATATTTATTACTTCATTTTTAAATTTTAACTTAACATACACAATATCTCGAGTAGATTTATTTGCCTCAGGATTATCAATAGCAATAAATTCATAATTCAATATTTGAAATTTATTATCAAATAACAAGGCACAATCAATGCCTCTAGAATCTGGACTATCTTGATGAATAATCGTGTAATCTTTATCAGCAAACACTGGACCTTTTAACAGGTCCTCAATAACAAGTTTATTTTCCACTTCACACAAGCCAATGATATTAGGCATTTGATTATTATTTAAATCTTTTTGCATACTATTAAAGACCGTATTTAATTGTAGTATTTTTTGACTATACCGATCCGTATTCCAAGACTTATCAGATCCTGGGAGGAATGCATCATCATTAGTATGTGGGTTATTAATTGTGTCAAACAAGTTTTCCAAATTATAGAATACCGCAAATATATCTTCTTGTGGCTCAATTACTAATATTTGATTATCCTGATTTTGAGAAAACACAAAAAATGGGAATAATAATAATAACATCTTGTTCATGTCTCAAATATACAATTTATAAAAAAGAATAAATTAGGAACTACCTATAAAACCACAAATCCTGTTCACTGAATTCAAAATTTATTTTTTAAAATAATTCAGAATTGATTTTTTTAGGGCAATATCATTATTAATGTCTTTATTAGAAAAAATGAGATCTTTGGAATCTTGCGTGTCTTTAATTCGATTTTTAGCGATTTTAACAAATTCATCACTAATTTCAAATCCAATAAAATTTCTATTTAATTTTTTTGCCACCACTCCTGTTGTACCACTACCAGTAAATGGATCTAAAATAAGATCATTTTCTTTACTACCTAATAAAATAATCCTTTCTAATAAGTGTTCTGGCTTTTCAGTAGGATGCTTAGTCAAATGTCTTTGGGCATTAATTTGCCATAAATTTCTCATTTGCTTACCCTGATTTAAAATCTTTCCAAGATCATAATCAAAATAGTATTTCTTAGATTTACTAGCTAGCCATATTAATTCTGTAGAGGGTGCTAATCTAGTTTTTGATAATAATGGTGGAGCATTTCGTTTATACCAAACTATATCATTAATAATCCATAAATTATTATTCTTTAGAATACAGCCTACTGAAGGGTGATTATGTAAAGTCCCTGAAATCCAAATAGTACCATTATCAGAAAGGACCCTGATACATTCCTTAATCCATAAATTATTAAACTCTTCTAAATCATTAATAATGTCCCACTCTCCTTTATCACAAACAATCGGCTTACCACTTTGCACTGTTTGATTAGATTTTCCAGACAGATTATAAGGTGGGTCTGCAAAAATCATATCTACACTGCCATCTTTTAACTTTTTTAAAAGCTTAATACAATCTCCTTTTTTAATTTCAATTTTACTCATCAAACTAATTCACTTATTCTTGTTTTTGCCATGGCAATATATTTTTTGTCTTTTTCAATCCCTATCCACTTTCTATTCATTTTTTGCGCAACATATCCAGTTGTTCCTGTTCCAAAAAAAGGATCTAAAACAAGATCACCTGGATTCGATGATGCAAGGATAATAAGCTCTAGTAATTTTTCTGGCTTCTGAGTTGGATGTAAAGCCCTACCATTATCGCCTCTTAGCCTCTCTTTTCCCTGCACAATAGGCAATTCAATGAAATCTAAAAAATCTCGCATTTGTTTATTATCACCTGATTTAGTTTTATTTGGATTAAACTTTTTAACCTCATCATAATTAAAAGTCCATTTTTTACCTTTTACAAACCAAAGTACAAACTCACTAGAGTGAGTATATGTCCTTTTTGTAATATTGGGCATTGCATTTACTTTATACCAAGTTAATATGTTTTTTAATTGCAATCCCATTTTTTTTCCCACAACAATTATCTCGCCTATATTATGATGAGTACAAGAGATATATAAACTGCCATTATCTTTGAGCGCGCCTTTACAACCATTAATCCAGTTATCAGTAAAAGTTAAATAATCTGCTTCTGAAAAGACATCCCAATCTTCATTAACTTTATAAAAAGCTCCACCAGTAGTGTTATTTTTTAAATTCAAACTAGATCCTGACAAATTATAAGGTGGATCTGCAAAAATTAAATCCACCGATCCCTCACTAATAGAATCATGAAATACATCTATACAATCCCCTTCTATTATGCTATTATAATTCATTTAACTAAATTCTTTATTTACAACTGATTCATACCAAATTTTTCCATCTTTCTCTGCTGATTTCAAAACTTTATCAATTCGATTTTCTAACTCTTCAAAATTAGGCTTCTTTTTCAAAAGATAAATAATATTATGTATTGTCAAAGGTAGTATATTCATAGACTCTGCTATGGAATCTCCTTTAGAATTATACCAATTTGAAAAAATATAATTTCTTAAAACAACTAAATTATTTGGATCTAATTTAGGGGCAACAAATATAGCCACAGTATCAACAATACTATTTTTTTTTATATAATGAGCTAAATGTCTAGGAACAGGTTCTGCTTCCATTTGTTTCTGATTATTATTATCACTTAAAGTGGCCTCAATTAAATAATGTTTGTTTTTAGTTTTTATTTCAATATCCGCACCACCACCTGGAGCATGACTCTTAGGCAATAAATTAGCATCTAGTTTCGCATTAAGAGCTTCTCCAATTTTAAAACTTTTTTCAAAAATCAAATAGAAACTTAAGGTTAATATATATTCAAATAATGCCGGAATAGATGCTTCATATGATTTATTATACCATTTTTCTATTTCTTCCCTTATCTGATCATCTTGTCTAGGAGACATTAATTCCAATAATGTGATAATACGTTGAGGAGAAAAAACTTTTGCAACTAACTTTTTCAATCTATTTTCTTTTTTTTGTTTTCCAAAATCCTTTAAACTAGTAAATCTTTTTGCTTCAGGTTCACAAGCAAGGATCTTACTCATAAGGGCTTGTCTATCGAGATTTAAAAATGAATATACATCTCCTAAATTCAGATGGTTCGCTATAAGTTTTGCTTTGTATTCTTTCTTTGGAAGCGGTAACTCATCTAACAACTTATCTTTTACAGAATCAAAAAAATAATTAAAAAGTATATCTAGACTTATAGTATCATGTTCAACAATAAACAACTCTGTTAAATCTAGCTGTCGCATATTTAAGTCTCGATATTCTTCACATATTGTATATTTTTTGATATACATAAAAAGAATATGGAAATTTAAAATAAATTCGCTTTCATCCTTTGAAGAAATCAAATCTATTTGTTCAAAATGATTGACAAGAGAATTCCAATCAGCATTTTTAGAAAAATCGGTTTGACTAAATAAAGTAGTCTGATATAGATCCGCAGTGCTAGCACATAGGCATCTATACCTTGATTTTAGTTTTTTATTTATAAATCTTATCTTTTCTTCATCAGGCCAACGATTCTTATGGCTCCAATAATACTTAAAATCTTGATATAATGTGAGTACTTTAGGCTTGAAACCAGGACCTCTACCATGTGGCAAATTTGCATACATCATCTCATTAAATGCATCAGAGGAATCAAAAGTATTATGAGATTGCAAAAAAGTTTTGATATTTTTTTTAACATCAAGAACATACCTCTCTGAGCTCAAACTAATAACCTCCTTATAATTTTTGGTTTCTTTGTATTTCATAATATTAGAGATTAACTCTTCTTTACTACTAGAAATAGGCCAAACAAAACTAAAAACATCATTAGGTAAATTATTTTCAAATTCCAAGCAACAATATATTAATGATAATAATGGAAAAATAGTCCATTCTTTTTCCTGAAACTTTAAGAATTGCTTTATATATAAAAAACTATCATAGCCAATATTAAATTCCTGTGTATCATTATTTTGGTTAGACAATTCTAAAAGCTCTTTTCCTCTATGAGTAATTACTTTTTTAGCATCGACTAATCCAAGTTGACTTAAAAAGGCAACCTTTAAACGCACATCTTTAGCTGAGCCAAGAACAGCTTCTTCATTAAAATTTATAAACTCACTTAGATATCCCACAAACTCCTTTTGATCTTTTTCCTTCCAATCTTTATTAAATTTTCTAAACTCTTTTAACGATTCTAATATTTTAAAATAAGTCAATCTAGGATCCTTGACCCTCATCCCTGTATTACCTAATGAAATAACATTACTAGATGTAGGAATTTTTATATATTCTAATGACATAATGGGAATAATATTTATAATCTAATATAATAATTACTATATGAACATCGGAAATGTGCTGAAAATATATAACAATGTATTGCAAAAAATAAATTTTGTAATTTGATTAATTAAAAAAAGATTTATGGAGCACTTAATTAACGAAATTTCAGAGAAACTAAAAGCAAAAAATATACTTAATCATGTAACAATAGGAGCAGCATTAACTAATAATATTGAATCTGGTAGTGATTTTTATAGACTCATTTGCGAATTTTCAAATGGTGAAGCGAATGGCCTTTGTAGATTTTATAATGAAGTGAATTTTATAATAGAAGCATATATCTATATCAATGGTAAAAAAATATTCACAATTAATTATGAAAATTCCTCTATTATTAATTGGAGTCAAGGTGAAAACGAACACACTAAAAAAAAACCGAAAGTGACAATGGTAGTTGATCATCTTAATGAACCAAAATTTCGACAACTTACAGTAGATATGGATCTTTCTGACATAGAAAACGCCCCAATCAATGAAAGTGAATAAACTTATTGACTCTTTAGAGAAAGAATTTAAAAAAAAATCAAACCCAACAGTTGCTAAAAGTCAAAAAGCATACATGAGAAATCAATTTGACTTTCATGGACTAACAGCAAATCAAAGGAAAGATGTTCAGTATCCGTTATTTAAAAAACATAGTCTATTATCGACAGCTGAGCTGAATAAATTAACAATAACCCTCTGGAACAAAGATCAAAGAGATTATCAGTATTGTGCACAAGAATTATTATTTATAAATGCAAAAACATTTAAAAAGGAAGATATCGATTTATTTGAATTTATGATTATTAATAAATCATGGTGGGATACAATTGATTTTTTATCCCCCAAAATAGTAGGAGAATATTTTAAACTATATCCAGAAACAATTGAAAATCAAATCGAAAAGTGGCTTCATTCAAATAATATTTGGTTGCAAAGATCATGTCTTATATTTCAGCTCAAGTATAAAGAAACTCTAAATACACAACTACTCACTCATATTATACAGTTTTTATTAGGTTCAAAAGAATTCTTTATTAATAAAGCAATTGGATGGATATTAAGAGAATATAGTAAAACTAACCCACAATGGGTGATTAAATTTGTATATACAAATCATCTAAACACACTGAGTAAAAGGGAGGCGTTAAAATTTATAAATCGAAAAAAAAATATAAACTAAGAACTGCCCTATGTATAATGTTTAGATACATTATCTAAACTATCTAAATCTGATGTTGACAATTTTATCTTCATAGAATCAATATTATCAATTGCTTGTTTAAATTTTGTTGCACCTGGAATTGCAAAAATAGAATTGCCGTGAAAATTAATAACCCAATTTAATGCAATTTGTAAAGGGCTCGCATTATGTTTTGATGCAATTCTAGTTAGCTCCTTAATAACTAAACTAGATTTTAATAAACTTGAACTAGAAAAATGCTTTTTCATTCTCATATATCTACGCCATCTAATACTTTTTTTAATTAAATGTGGATCATTATGAAATTTACCACTAACTAATCCTTTTGCTAAAGGGGAATAAGCAATAATTGAGACACCTAGTTCCTGGGCTCTTTTTAAAATACCATTAGATTCTATTTTTCTATTGAGAATACTATATTCGACTTGATTAGAAGCAAGTTGAATTCCTCTTTTTTCTAACGCACTATAAGCTCTAATCATTTGATCTTCACTAAAATTACTTACACCGATACATTTTACTTTTCCCTCTTCTAATAAATCTGCCATAGCATTCATCTCTTTTTCGATACTAGAGAAGCCTAAAGGCATATGGACTTGATGAAGAGTAATTGGATATCCTCCTAGATAATGTAATCTATCATGAATGGTTGTTTTGATTGAAGAAGATCTACGAAATAATGGCCACCATTTTGTGGCAATAATAGCAGATTGTGTGTCTATATTTATTTTTTGCAATGCTTGCGATAAACTGGCTTCTGATTTTCCCCAGCCATAGAGTTCTGCAGTATCAAACCAATTGACACCCCCTTCTAAAGAGGCTCGAACAATTTGTAACGTTTCATCATTAGAAAGATTAGACCAAAATTTACCAGCAAATCCATTATCTTGACTGAATTGCCAACAGCCCAAACCTAAAGGAGATAATTTTATATTTGTTTTTCCTAATCTTCTTAAAATCATCTAAATCAATTAATTATTTATTATCGCTAAGGTAATTTAATTCCCAAGTTTTAATTCTTAAAATTCAGATTGAATGTTTTTAAGAAATCATCATACATCTCTTTAGTCAATTTAATTTCATCCCAAGCTTGAAAAACTGAACGCTCTATATTTTGATCAATATATCGTTGAACATCCATACGATAACCTCTATAGGCATAATAATCTGTTTCTGTATAGCTATTCCACTTATTTTGCATATAAGCAAGGGGGTTAAACCAGTAGCTAGCACGAATTAATTCATTTTTAGAATTATTTTGTTTTTCTATCTTTTCAATAGATACTTTATTAATTTCATTCACAATAGCATATGTTGTATTCCTGATCATTTTAGCATTAATATGATTAGGTTGAGCATATTTCGTGCTAAATAAATCAGGATATATTTTGATTAATTCCAAATAAATAGAATCTGTTGGCAGATCAAAAACTTCATAAGTTTCTTTTCTATTAGCATCCAAATAGTCTGTCATATAATTTACTGGATATGTCATACTAACAAATTGATGTACAGCACCTGGAATAATAACACATAAAACCAACCAAGCACTAATCATTTTAAACGCTATTGCACTACTACCATGACTTTTAAGAATAAGGAAATAAAAAATAAAAGAAAATGAAAAAATATATGTTACTAACAATAAAATTAAAGATCCAATTTGATGGAAATGAGTAAAGAGAGCATTATTCACTAAAGCAACAAAAAAGATAAAGAATAACACTGTTACAATCAATAATAAAACATAAAACATAAACCGAACAAAAATCCATTTTGGAATGGATCCAAATTGAACACTTATAAGTTTTTCAAAACGAAAATCTTGCTCAAATCCTCGTATATTATATGTCAAAATAATTAATAAAACGGGCAGTAAAAAAAGAATAAGAAAAGAAAAATCAATATTACCGTTAACCAATCTTTCTGGATTTGCAAGTTCTTCTACCATATCATTATCATATGTAGAACTCCAAGTAGTAATTTTCTTATAAAACCCATATTGCTCTGCCTGCCCAATACCAAGAGGTAATAAAGGCGATGGAGGCTTGATAGTATAAATAGGGATATAACCTAAAACTTCCAATGCATCTGGCTGGGATTGTATGTTACCAAAAAAATTCGCAATAAATGACACCTTATTCTGTGCTTCTTGCTCAATACTAACAATAGTATCCTGTTGTTTTTTCTGTAAATCAAAGCCATTATAAATAGAATATATACAAGCAAATACAAAAATTAAATATGTAATTACTTTTGCAGGATTCTTTCTAAAGTGATTAAACTCATATAAAAAAACATTCAACAATCTCATAATATAACCGTTTTTTTAGATAAATACTTAACCAAGAAAATTAAAATTACAGACCATAAAGACAATAAAACAATATCTAACAGATACTTTCCAATAAACATTAAAAAACTAGGGACATTATAATGAAAATCCTCTATTGAGTTAAAAAAACTCTTATCCCAATTACCATCTCTCCATTTATTATTCAGTTTTTTAATCAAATCTCGCCTATATTCTTCTGCCTGACTTAAAAAATATAAATGATGAAACATATCAGTTCCAGCTGTTCCCATACTTAAACTTTGCAGCGATGCAAAAGGATTAATGATGCCACTAAATTGATATATATTTTTCTGTGTTTGTAATTGGCTATATAGCGTGCCGAAATGTTTATCCCACACATCATTACCATACTCTTCATCGGCTTGCATCAGTATACCCCTAAAATTAACAGGCAACTCAGATAAACTATTAACACCATACTTGATTAATGTAGCTTGTTCTAATTCTTGTCGTCTATTATCACTTGGATTGTGTCCATCAATTCCTTGTGCTCTATCCTTGTCCATTTCATCTTGAAATTCAACCCGTGTAGGGAGAGGGACTATTTTTTCTACTGTATTACCAATAATTTTTGGAAGGAAAACTACCCACATAACCCATATAACCACCGTTAATGAAAGAGCTCCTGTACTACTTTTAAAAATAACGGAAAGCAATATGGTTAAGTTGATTAATATTAAATAGTAAAGACTATAACTTATAAGAAGTAGTATTAATCTAAATAATGTATCAATATTTAATTGATGAAGATTAAAAATCAGTTGAATACAGGTTGCAAATAACAACAACACTAAGCCTATCAACCAAATGCTAATAATTTTGGAAAAAATGATTTTTTTTAAACTTGCTCCCTGAATAAGTAATAGTTTTAGTCTACCCGTATCACGTTCCTGAGTATAACTGTTAAAAGAAAGAAAAATTAAAAATAATGGAATGATAAATTGAAACAAAAGAGATGGTTTCATTTTACCAAATTTTGAAATAAGTAATGATTGTGATGCCTCTGAAAACATAACATCATTTTGTCTATGTCCCTCTAAACGAAGTACATTACCAGTAATACTATTAATACCTTCATCAATGCTATTTAAGACACTAGTTGGTTTAAATGCATAACTACCAAAATGTGCTGATTGATGTGGATTGCCATGATCCATTTTATCCCACTGTTCACTTATATGCTCTTGAGCTTCTTTTTGAGCCTGAATCTGCTTGTTATTTTGAACTATACCCAAATAAGTTGTTAAGAATAAAGAAAATATAAAAATAAATAGGAGAATCATAAACACACGATTCCTCAAAAACCCTTTCCATTCGTTAATTAAAATATGTTTCATATGAAAAGAAATTAATTTTTCATAAAATTAAGATATACACCTTCTAATTCTTCAGGTGTAACCTGATCAGCATCCATCTCCTTAATTAAATTTCCATTTTTTAAAATACCGATTTTATTACATGTTTCTCTAACCCTAAACAGATCATGAGAGGCCATTAAAATTGCAGACCCAGTATCTGCTAATTTTTTAAGTAACTCCGAAAGTTCATTACTAGACAAAGGGTCTAATCCACTTGCAGGCTCATCTAAAAGGTAGACTTTAGCTTTTTTTGCATATGCAATTGCAATACCTACTTTTTGCCTCATTCCTTTCGAGTATTCAGCAACTGATTTATGATGTGCATCATCTTGCAAACCACATTCAATTAAAAATTTTGACAATTCATTTTTGCTGTATTTGAATCCTGATAGCTTACAGAAATAATCTAAATTTTCAACTCCACTTAGATATGGATAAAGATTAACATTTTCAGGTATATAACCAATCATATCAGTAGCAATCGATGTATTAGATGCATCTATAAGATCAATTGATCCTGTATCTGGTTTTAAAAAACCTAAAATTAGGTTTAAAGTTGTTGATTTACCTGCACCATTAGCACCTAACAATCCATATATTTCACCCGATTTTACATCAAGACATAAATTGTTTAAAGCTTTATGATTATTAAATGTTTTATAAACTTTATTTAATTGAATCATCTTTAATGAATTTACTATGATAATCTATTGTTTATCTAATAAAGAATCATTTGTTTTTATACGCTGCAATAATAAAAAAAACTATTGATTTATGAAGAATAATTATTTAAAAAATCCATCCTCTTTTCTAAGCCTGTATGATAATCCTCTAATAAGTCTCTGTGACCTGTCCCTAATACCGTAGATTTTAATATATTATCAGGGCATATTTGAGAAATTTCTATTCCTGATTTGTTCTTGACTAAAAAATCTACAGATTTGTTATAATTATCATATTCTTTAAAAAACATATCACTAATCTTAGGCTGATTTTGCCACCAATAACCCGCAAGTAAACCTAAATAATTTAATCCATCAAATTTATATCCTAACGGGTGAGGTCTAATAACAATTACTTTATGGGCTCCAAAATCAATAGCTGATTTTGCGGGAAGAGGATCAGACCAAGCACCATCCATTAAGTTTAACCCATTAATTCTACAAACTCCTTTAGTAAAGAATGGTAATGAAGATGTAGCACGTAAGCATTTATAGATATTTTGTTTAGTCGGAATTAAATAAACAGCTTCACCATTATCTGTATTTGTTGCTACAACATAAAATTGTTTATTTTTTATTGTTTTTTGTATCTGAATGAAATCTAATGGATTTGTTTTAATAACATAATTTGTTAAATACTTTAGATTCATATATCCTTCCTCCGAAAGAGAATGCTTGTAACTTAAGAAATTTCATTAACACAAACTGCTTTCGATAATGAAAAATATGCTTTGTATTGAGCTGATAAATAATAAGATAATGCCATAGCACCACTTGACACACCAATATAAATATCAAAAGGGTTAAAATTGTTTGTTATAAATGCGTCTAATACACCTGCTGAAAAAACAGACTTAAAACCTCCACCCTCTATTACTAATGCTATTTTATTGGCAGTCATAACAATAAATATACTAAAAGAATTACACATATAAACCTAACTGTCAGACAATTATAACTCTTGGGGTCAACAGATTATAGAATTTAAATGGCAGTAATGAGGAATAATTTTATTTGCAATTTTCTTTTATCGCTTTTCTTATTTCTTTGTAAGGATACTCTCTACAATTTACTAATTCACAGACCTCTTGATAATCTTCACACATTAATTCAAATTCACCTAATGCTTTATAAATATTCGCTTTTTTCAAAACTATCTCATGGAAACTGGGACTGGGTTTGTTTCTTTTTGGAAGAACTACAGATTCTTCTAAAGTCATGTTTATGGGTTGATTATTTTTTTTATCTAGATTAGTTTTATCATATAATGCGATAGAGGTTGTTAAAAATTGAAGGGCCTGGTAATTCTTATTCATTTTTTCATATATACTCGCCACATTATAATAATATTGAAAATTGACAGGATCCAACTCAATAGCATTTTTATAATTTTCAAGAGCTTTTTCATTGTCACCTAATTGTTCATATATATCCCCTAACTCCACATATGGTTCTAATCCATATTTAAATGCTAAAGTATAATCATCTATAGCTTTTTTATAATCTTTGAAAATGTATTGATATATATTCCCTCTCGCAACATACCCTTTTGGATTTTTTTTATTTAAGTTTATGGCCATAGTATAATACTCTATACTTTTCTTTTTTTGATATAAATCCCCCATATTTAATAAAATCCCAAAATAATAACCTAAGTCCATATAAACCTGAAAACTCTCCCCTTCTAAATCAATTTTTTTAAAGTAATCTTTTTCTAAATTTTCTGAATCCATTATTTCTATATATATATATATTCTATCAGTATAGAATTGAATATTTGTGGAATCTATTTCAATTGCATGAGTATAGTCCGCCAAAGCATCTTCTAGCGCCCCTATTTTATTATGTGCTTTTCCACGACTATGATAACTAGATGCTATCGTGGAATCTATTTCAATTGCATTACTATATGATTCTATTGCAGATGAGAATTCCTCTAATGCCATATGTGAATTTGCTTTTTCTAAATAAGTATTTATTAACTCCGGGTGTTGTGCTCCATATTTTATAAATTGATTGAAATTAGCAATTGATTCACGATAACTATTTAATTGTTGACAACTAATCCCCGCTAAAAAATATGCATAGACATGCTTAGAGTCTGTATCAATTGCATTTTTAGCTTCTTCTAATGCTAATTCATATTCTTCAAATAGGAAATGAGCAAAGCTAATATTTGCATATGCTTGAGCCAACTCATTTACTCGTACCGGCTCTCCTGTAGCATCATCTGTCAACATATATGTCTTAGATGTCAATTCGGGGTTTTCTTTTAAGATTTCTATAGTATTTAAGAAATGTTCTATAGATTTATTATAATCGCCTTGTTGGGCATATAGAACTCCAATTGATGTCTCTGTTTTCCATCGATCACGACTATTCGTTTTTTCTTCGATTTTTTTTATATCTAGGAATATATCTAATGCCGTTTGAGGATCTGAAATAAGAGCTAGATTATGTAGTGTCTTTATACTCTCAGGGTTTATCTCTAATGCCTTTTTAAAATTTGTTCTTGCAAGATCTATTTGTTGTAAATCTAAATGTATTTTACCAACAATAACATAATAATCGGGTTTATCCTCAGGATCCAACTTCATACATTGATGAAAATTTTCAAGAGCATCTTCATAATTGTTCATACTATAATACATCATACCAAGATGATAATATATACTAGCATTTTCTGGATCTATATTTAAAGCTTTATCAAATTCATTTATAGCATCTGGATAATTTTCTTGTTTTGAATAGATCACACCCTTTTTTGTGATAGCCAATAAATTATCTTTTTCTAATCGAAGCACCATTTCTGTTTCAACCATAGCTTCGATTAATTCATTATTTTCAATCAAAATATCTATCTCCTTGAATTTATTTGAATAATCATTTGGAAATAATTTAATATCATCCCCAATCAAATAACTTGAGACAACAGGACTTTGCGTACTATTAGATTCTATTAAAACATCATTTCTAGTTCTTTTAAATACACTTTCAATCGTTAAGTCTTGTGTTTTTAAATGCTGACTAAGTGATTGAGTATAGTAACTATTATTACTTTTACCACCATCATTTGCAGTCTTACCAAAATCAGTAGAATAGGCAATTAAAAGACCTGATCCGATATTATCTATTTTTGCTAACCCATTACCTTTTATCGCTCTTGACCATCGACTTTCGAAAGGATTATCTCTACATGCATCGAGCACTAGAATATGTGTTTGTTGTTTCTCTCTTTTTTTATTAAGCCACCTTATTAAATTATCTATTGGGATGGTGTTATCTTTGACATCAAATTCATCCTGTGGATTTGACTCTGTTGGAATTAAATAATTGTACCCATCAATTTGTATTCCATGACCAGCATAATAAGTAAAGCTGATATCATAATCTTTTAATTTTTCTCCAAAATTTCTAAAAGCATCATTTATGTCATTTCTAGTTTTTAGATTTTCATATAATAGTATTTCAAAACCAATGGATTCTAATGTAGAAGCAATGAGGTTTGCATCATTAACAGGATTTTTAAGCCAAGCATTTGGGTTATCACCATATTCAGCATTTCCGATAATTAATGCTATTTTTTTTTCCTCTTGACTAAAGAGAAAAAAAGAAAATAATAAGACTATAAATACTATTTGTTTCATGATAGTAAATGTAAGTTTATTTTTTAAGATTAACTAGTTGTAGCATAATCCACTACAGCTGAATTGATGTACTTTATATTCTTAATAAATCGCCTTAAACACTTAGATTCGAATCACTGACACTTTGACTAAATCAGAAAAAACAAAGAATAATAATATGCTGTAAATAATGTCGCGAGTAAAAAACTTGATGTATTCATTTTAAAAAATTAATTGTTAATTACTTATAAATGAAAAATCATATAAAAAGTAAACAAAATAACATGTTATTTTTAAAAATGGGGATTGGGGAATACTAAGCCAAGACCTGAAACGAGGAAAGAGCTACTCTTGTATATCAAGTATATTCTTTGTCTAAAAAATAACCAACTGCTAATCAGCACTTGATGTAGGCTCTAATGAATCGTTGTAACTTTCGCGAATTAACCGCTCAAAATCTGGCCCTAGATTTTCCCAGGCACCCTCTTGATCATAGATATTGGCCTTGATCTGATGTATAGTTCTTGTCTCTCCCCCCGTTCTTTCTTCAAAAGATAAAGTAATATTCCCATCACTATCTCTTGAATATCCTATCTGGTAATTTTCTCTTAATCCACCTCTCCCATTATTAGCATCGGTATCCCAATAGATATCATTATTCTTTATATTATGAAACACTCTCTTTTCGTCTTCACTTGCTCCATCTAAAAATATATTTATATTATAAAAAAATCCTATTTCATATTTATCATTAAGAGATGTTTTAGGGATAGTATTTGCTATTTTAGCTAACTCTTTTCCTAGTTGTTCGTCACCTATCTTTCCCTGGGCATGTAGATCTTGCCAATATTTTTCTTCTTTTTTCTTTTTTCTCTGTTGCCAAACAGGGGTTAACAGGTGTTCAAACGATGGCTCTTCATCAAGAAAATCTTTATATTCTTCTCTGACTTCTAAGGTGCGATCTATAGAAGGTTCAGACATTCTTAATGAATTATCTTTAAACGTATCCTGTATCAAAAACACAAAAATGAATATACATGCAGCCAGTAAACCTGTGCGATAATATCGATTATTAAGTTTTGAAAAATTTAAAAAAGGTTTTTTTGATTCAAAAGGCATATTTTTATTTTTAGTATTTTTTCTAATTAAAGAAACAGTGTTATCGATTAATTTTTCTGTTTTTAAATAATTTTTAATTGCTTTTTGTGTAACAACTAAATTATCAAAAGTTTTTTTAAAAGACTCATCTTCTTTAAGTCTATTTTCTACATTTCTCTTTTGATCATCATTCAGATTACCCCTAATATAGTCTTCAATCAGTTTAATGTCTTTATTACTTAGCATAATGAATTATTTAAAATTGATACAGATAATTGTTTTAATTGCTTAAAACATCTTTGCTTAGTCGATTTTGAAGTGTCAGAATTTGCTAAATTAAGTTGGCGTGCAATCTCTATATGCTTTAATCCTTTATAATAATATAATTCTAAAATTTTTTTACATTTTTCACTTAATAATTGCATTGCTTTTTCTTGAGCATTTATTTTTTTATCATCCTCCGACTCAATATCATCAAAATCTGTTATTTGTTCATCATATTGATCATCTAGCTCTAAAAAAGGTCTTATTTTATCTGACTCTCTTAACATCTCCATTAAGATGTTCCAAAAAACTGAATACAAATAACTTGTTAATCGAGTTTCTCGACCACTTTCTTTATTATATATTAAACAATTCTTAATATAGATTTTTCCATCAATTAAGTTTTTATAAAACCTTTCAAACCCTCTAGACCATAACTCGTCTTTTTTGTAATCATCTAATTTATCAAACACTATTTTATTAATTATAGGTATGCACTCTTTATAAAGCGCAGTAAGAACATCTCTTTCTAAACTTTCATCTTTATGAATTAATGTAGACAATATAATTCGATCAAATTCTCTCAAATAAATTGTTTTGTAATCTGGCTGAGAATCAATTTTATTGGACATAAGAACCATTTTTTTGAGTAAAAACTCTTTATTCTCCGAAAACCGAATCTTATTTAATTTATAATTATGAATATACTGTATAATCTCTTCTTTTACTTTATTCATTTTTTGTTTTATAATAAATTAATATAAATCTAACTATAAATGATACTTTTTTAAAAAAGTAAACTTAATTTCTTTTATAATAAGATGCTTGTTTATACTTTTCAATAACGTCTTCTTCTCCTTTGATTGCATTATTCTGCGAGATATCTCCATCTCCAAATTTTATGTTTTTTTGAGATTTTAGTTGATGTTTTAAATTATTAGCTTGATTATTAAAGGCATAGAATGTTTCTTGAATACTATAGGCTATTTCAAGGTGTTTTATTAAATCAGCATATTGAACCCATACATATCCATCTTTTCCCCATTGTGTTCCCCAAGAATTCATAATTTCAAATGAACCATTATATCTAGAATCATCATATGAGACAATTAACATTTGATGAGCTATAGACTTCTTAGTACCACTATCATTCGGAATCCATAATTCTTTATCATCCAAATTCTTAAATGAAGGTGGGGTATAGATCCCAAATAACACAGGTCTACCTTGTGAAATTTCTGATTTAATTTTATTTAATTTAGAAGAATATGAATCATTACTAATCAACCCTTTTATTGCAACAGAGTATTCTTGAGTAGTGGCAATTAATTCCTCATAAGTATTTAAAGGAATTATCTCATTATAACATATATTTTCGGTAAAAGGATAACAAGTATTAAATTCTAAGTGATTCTCAGCATCAACTTTTGCAAATCCAGTGTTTTGAATAACATCAATTGCATCTAGAGGATCTAAGCTGAGGTTACCATTTTCTAAAGTCAATACCCCATCATAATCATTTCTGATCCATTCAGTCAATATAGTTGATTGATATAAAAATTTAACAGAAAACAAATTTTTAATAATGTCTATTTTATTATCTAGATCAAAATTTTTAGCATATAAAATTGTTCTAGCCATTGCTAAACTATGCGCCACACATGTATTTCCAATTTGTTTATAATTATAAGGAGCATAAGCTTTTATAGACGCTCTATTAGGGATAAAAGATCTAGTAGTTTCTATTGGATTATCTTTAGCAAATTTTGCAAACCGTTCTTTATCAAAAACTACACCTTGAGAGATGATATAAGACTGTAATCCAAAAATAGTGATTGTTAGAATAATATTTTTCATAATACAAGATCAATTTGTAGATAGGGCTATATTTTACACTAATTAAATTTAATTATTTTATAATTAAAACATACCAAAAAGGGCTCCAGATTGAGCCCTTTTAACTTCTATCATAATACATTAATATAATTCTGGTAAAATAAAGAATCTTATATTACCATTTAATACTACATTTCGTTTTTGACCTATATTGGTTTGAATATGAGCTCCAATATTTGGATTAAAATGTCCTTTTACTTGTTTTTTATTTAAGTCAACATGAACCCCTTGACCACCAAGACCTCTCACTTGAAATGATTGTGCTTGAGTATTAATAGATAACAATCCAATAAAACTTAGACATAATAAAGATTTGCTTAAATTTTTCATAGTATTTATATTTTAAAATTAATAACTACCTATATATGTCTAGTATTCTAAAAAGTAAACAAATTAATAATGTGAAATAAAAAAAACTATCTTTGCGAATCAATATAATTTTTAATAAAATGAGAAAAATACTTTTTATTACAGGCTTGTTATTATTTTTTACTTGTCAAGATAAAACAAAACAGTCTAATCTAAACACTGATATTAACCCATTCTTCCAAGAATGGGATACTCCTTACAAAATCCCCCCCTTTCTTTACATTAAAGATGAACATTATATGCCAGCCTTTGAAAAAGGCATGGAAGAAAATCTAAAGGAAATTGATGAGATTGTCACAAATTCTACCCCACCTACATTTGCTAATACGATTGAAGAATTAGAAAGAACTGGTAAGTTGCTATCAAGGGTACAACGTACTTTTTTTAATTTAGCGGGCTCTAACACCAACCCAAAACTACAAGAATTACAACGCGAATTAAGTCCGATACTATCTGCCCACTATGATAAAATTGTATTAAATAAGGGGCTGTTTCTTCGTGTAGAAAAATTGTGGGAAAGCAGGAAAAACTTAGGACTAACAAGTGAGCAACTCAAACTGCTACAAGATACACGTAAACAGTTTGTCCGTAGTGGAGCACTTTTAAACGATCAACAAAAGGCACAAATTACTACAATTAATTCTAAAATATCTGAGCTTACCACTACGTTTGGACAGAATCTCTTAGCGGAAACTAATGGATTTGAACTTATTCTAAGTAAAAATGACTTAGAAGGATTATCTGAGGATGTGATTGCTGCTGCTTCAGAATCAGCAACTCAAAAAATGAATCAAGCTGACACGGAAGAAGAAAAAGAAAAATATAAAGACAAGTATGTTTTTACACCTCATCGTACTAGTATGTATCCATTTTTAACTGAATCAACTCGTCGTGACTTAAGAGAAAAGTTATATAATTCTTACATAATGCGTGGAGATAACAATAATACCACTGACAATAAAAATGTTGCTGCTCAAATTGCAAAATTACGTGCTGAGAAAGCCAATTTAATGGGATACAAGACTCACGCACATTTTATTCTAGAAGAGAGAATGCTTAAAACCCCTGAAGAAGTATATAATTTATTAAGTCAATTATGGAAGCCGGCATTAAAGAGAGCTCAACTAGAAGTAGCTGACATGCAAAAAGTGGTTGAATCTGAAGGTCATGATTTTAAAATAGAAGCTTGGGATTGGTGGCAATATTCAGAAAAAGTTCGTAAAGAAAAGTATGACCTAGACGAAGCTGCAATCAAACCTTACTTATCATTAGATAATGCGCTTCAAGGAGTATTTAATACTACCAATAAATTATGGGGAATAAGTTTTACTGAAATTTTTGACATTGACTTATATCATCCCGATGCACGTATTTGGGAAGTAAATGACAAGGATGGAAGTCATCTTGGTATTTTTATAGGAGATTACTTTACACGTTCAAACAAACGTGGTGGAGCATGGATGAGCAGTTTTAAAGGACAATCCAATCTAGATACAAGGGAACGTCCAATTGTAGTAAACGTATGTAATTTTCCTGCACCAGTTGGTGATGCCCCTTCGCTATTAAGTTTTGAAAATCTCATTACCTTATTCCATGAGTTTGGTCATGCTATGCATGGTATTTTAACTAATGTGACCTATGGCAGTATGGCAGGTACATCTGGCCCAAGAGATTTTACAGAGTTTCCTGCACAAATACTAGAACACTGGGCTAGCGAACCCGAAATTCTCAAATCTTTTGCAACTCACTATGAAACTGGTAAAACAATACCTAATGATTTAATCAACAAATTATTAAAAGCATCTAAGTTTAATCAAGGTTTTATGAATACCGAGTACCTAGCAGCATCTCTACTTGATATGGATTGGCATACTATTTCTGCCGATGAAGATCTAAAGGACACTAATGAATTTGAAGAACAATCTATGAAGAAATATGGATTAATTAAAGAAATCGCTCCTAGATATCGAAGTACTTACTTTGCTCATATTTTTTCTGGCGGATATTCATCTGGATATTATAGCTATGTTCATTCTGCTGTTCTTGACTCTGATGGCTTTGAAGCATTTAAAGAATCAGGAGATGTTTTTGACTCCAACCTTGCTGAAAAATTAAGAGAGCATGTATATGAAAAAGGTTCAACTGAAGAAGCGATGGACTTATATGTTAAATTTCGTGGTCGAAAACCCATAATTGAACCCCTTTTAAAAGTCAGAGGACTAAATGATATGACCGAATAGATATAATGATAATCAATCAAAAGTTTTTGTTCGAAAAATATCTATGATATTTATGAAACTTTTTAAGATAATTCTCCTTAATATATTATTATGGTCTAGTTTAACTGTTTATTCCCATAATCCAGAAGACCTTGTTATAGTTGAAATTGAACAAGGGCAAATGACTTTTGAAAATGAACAGATCAAAGAAGAATATAATGCCGCACTAAAAAGACTACGAATTCGTCGGTTAGGAGCAATGTCTTGGGAAAAGAAGTTTGCAATATTTACCAAAGCAGGCTTTGAGCATATTATTCCGAAAGGTCTTGATCATATTCTCTTTGTATTAGGATTATTTTTTGCCAGTTTACAATTTCGTTCATTATTATTACAAATAACTGCATTTACCATTGCACATAGTATTACATTGGTGCTTGCAGCACTTAATTTAATTCAAATTCAAAGCACTATAGTAGAGCCTCTTATCGCCCTATCCATAGTCTGGATATCTATAGAAAATTGCATATTTAAAGAGTCAAGTAAATGGAGGTCTTTAATTGTATTTATCTTTGGCTTACTTCATGGGCTTGGTTTTGCCGCAGTGTTAAGTCATTACGGACTACCTCAAGATAATTTTTTATCATTATTACTATCTTTTAATATTGGAGTAGAACTAGGTCAATTATCTGTTTTAATTTCAGCATTTATTTTAGTTAAGTTGATATTTAAGAAAGAGTGGAAAAGTGAGAAAATAAGAATTCCAGCATCCATCTTAATTGGTTTTGTTGGTTTATTTTGGTTTATAGAGAGAATATTGATATAAGAGAGTATCTTTGTCCAAAATGACAATTTCCTAACATATGAATTTCTCAGAAATTAAAATACATTCCAATATAAAAAAGTCATTAACTGAATTAAATTTTGTTACTACTACACAAATTCAAACTGAAGCAATACCTTTCTTATTAGAGAACAAAATAGATTTGATTGCATTAGCTCAAACTGGAACAGGAAAAACAGCAGCATTTGGTATTCCTGTCATTGATCAAATTATATTGAAAAATAATTACACACAATGTATTATCTTATGTCCAACGAGAGAATTATGTATTCAAATCAAAAAAGATCTTGACAAATTTGCTAAATACATGGAGATCAAAATAAACTCAGTCTATGGAGGAACTGATATAAAAGCACAAATTAAATCACTTTCAAAAGGAAATCATATCATAGTAGGAACACCTGGCAGAGTTATCGATTTAATCAAAAGAAAAGAGATTAATTTAACAAAAATTAACACTGTGGTTATGGATGAGGCTGATGAAATGTTAAATATGGGATTTAAAAAAGATATTGATACTATTTTACAAAAAACACCCAACAATAAACAAACACTACTATTCTCCGCAACAATGCCTCAAGATGTTCTTAAGATCTCAAAAAGCTACATGAAAAAACCACATATTATTGAAGTGGCAAAAAGAAATGAAGGAGCAAAAAATATCACACACTCATACCATGTTGTTGGTGCTAGAGAAAAATACTCAGCTCTAAGAAGGCTATGTGACTTTAATCCAAGTATTTATGGGATTGTATTCTGTAGAACTAGAAGAGAATGTAAAGAAGTCTCTAGTAAATTAATGCGAGATGGCTATAATGCAGACGCATTACATGGAGATCTCTCTCAGTCACAAAGAGATCATGTCATGGAGAAGTTTAGGCAGAAGAATTTAGAAATACTAGTAGCAACAGATGTAGCAGCTAGAGGTTTGGATGTTGATGACATTACACATATTATAAATTATAATTTGCCTGATGATAATGAGGTATATATTCATAGATCTGGGAGAACAGCTCGTGCAAATAAAAAAGGTAACTCAATTATAATAGCTACAGATCGAAATTTAAAAAAAATAAAAGCTATTGAAAAAATGATTAATAAAACAATTAATCTTACCGAGATTCCAACAGGTGATATGATATGTGAAAAACAATTATTAAACTTAATCAATAAGGTTGTAGATTCACCAGTAGATAATCAGATTGATAAATATCTAACTGGGATAAAAGAAAAATTAGCACATTTAGACAAAGAAACCTTAATAAAACATTTTGTCTCAGTAGAATTTAATCGCTTTTTATCATTCTATAAAAATAAAACAGACTTAAAAACAAAAGACAAATTTGATGCAGATAAGGTAGATAGTAAAAATATCGTTCGTTTTCATATGAATGTTGGTAAAAAAAATGGTGTTGGAGCACAACATATACTAGGCCTAATAAACGATAAAATTCAAAAAAGAAATATTTTTATTGGAAAAATAGATATTATGAAAAGTTTTTCGTTTTTTGAAATTGAGGCAGAACAGGAAAAAGAAATTATAAGAAAACTTAATAATATCAAATGGAGAGGTGCTCAATTAAAAGTAGAGATAGCAAAAGAGTTTTCTCAAGAAAAACAGTCAAAATCTAAAAAAAGAAAAAAAAAGAAAAAAAAATGAGTTGTCAGTTACCCTCCCCTACATGTAAATAAAAATAAACATGCTGATTCTACAACACTGTTTTGACACCACCTTGTGTAACATTGATCAACTGCTCATTTCTATAACAAACAAAAATTAATTAGAATATAGAATTATATTTATTAATCAAATCTCTGAAATGAAAGGAATTCAAAAATATAATGAAGAGATATTAAATAGCATCTCTCATGGAGTTGCCGCACTAGCCTCTATAATTGGATTCACAGCATTAATATTATCTAGACAATCCAATCAAGAATGGATATTATTTAGCACTATAGTTTATGGTCTTAGTCTTATTATCTTGTATACTTCGTCTGCATTATATCACGGAGTAAGAAATGAAAAAATAAAACACATATTTCGCATACTTGATCACTGTAGTATATTTATTCTGATCGCAGGAACCTACACACCTGTAGTTTTAATCTCAATTGGAGGTAGTACAGGTTGGTGGTTTTTCGGAATGCAGTGGATCTTAGCATTAGTGGGTTTTATTTTTAAATTTTTTTATACTGGAAAATACAAGACTATGTCCATTTTAATTTATATCATAATGGGATGGATGGTTGTTTTTAAATGGAATTATCTGACAAACACAATTTCAGATACTGCTTTCAATCTTTTGCTAACTGGTGGGATTATATATACAATCGGGATATTTTTTTATCTACTTGACTCAAGAATTAAATACTTTCATTTCATTTGGCACTTGTTTGTAATCACTGGAAGCATATTTCATTATATCATGATTTATAAATATGTGATAACATAAAGTATATATCATAAACATCGCAGAGCAAACTTATTTAGGTTCTTTACCCAAAGAATATAACATTTTTCCATGTGCAATAATTGCTTGGAAAAAATTTGCCTGACAATTATATGGCAAGTCATAATCATAAGCTGTTTTTTTTACAATTTTTGAAATATCTGCATAGTGCACATGGCAGATCCCAGGAAATAAATGATGCTCTATTTGATAATTAAGTCCTCCAATAAACCATGAAAACACTTTACTATTAGGTGAATAGTTTGATGTAGTTAATAGTTGATTAATAGCCCATGTATTTAAATCTAGTTTTTGAGAAAATTTTAAGTGTTGACATTCAGGCATAATATGAGCAGTTTGAAAAACAATAGCAAGTAAAAAACCAGCAACAAAATGCATTAAAAAAAATAAACTAAACCATTCCAAAAACGTAATATCTAATGTTAAAATTGGAATAACTAGAATAAAAAAATAATACATTGTTTTCCAGCTAATTAGCTCCAACATTAATTGACGAAATTGACTTACTGTAATGATTTTATCTCTCTTCCATTCAATTAGCTGCTTAAACTCTTTTATAGTAGCAAAGGAGAAGGTCATTAAACCATATAAAAACCATGCATATATAAATTGAAATTTATATATTTTGTTATAAGAACTATCAGGTGAGAAACGCAATAATTTAATAGGACTAACATCCGGATCGTGATTGATCATATTTGGATACTTATGGTGTAATTGATTATGTTGAATTTTCCAATTTTTATATGTTCCGCCTAAAAGTTGAAGCGTAAAGCCCATTATTTTATTAATATTGCGATTACTTGAAAATGCATTATGATTACCATCATGCATAATACACATACCAACACCGGCCATACCAATTCCCATAACTAACCACAATAACCAAAACAAAGACTTATCTACAAGACCTAAAACCATTAAAAAATATGGTGTGGCATAGATTAATAACATTACCACACATTTAAAATACATATTTAAATTTGCAGTTTTTTGAATTTTATTTTGCGAAAAATATTTATTTACTTCATGCCGAAGAGAAGTAATAAAATTAGCATGATTAGCTTGCATAATAATTTACCTTTTATTTGCAAGTATAGAGGTTTTATAGTAGTATAACACATTATTTATGTAATAGTTATACACATCTAATCTTAAAGGTGTTTTTTACACTACTACAATCATAGATATATAATACATTGAGAGATAAAAATTATTTTTTCAAATAAAATACTAATAGAACTTTAAGAAGTTATATTTGCAAAAATACTAAACATGGAATCGATACGAAATATAGCTATAATTGCTCATGTTGATCACGGAAAAACAACATTAGTAGATAAAATTATTCAATCATGTATTATTGAGAACTTAAACAAAGAAAATACCGAACTTATATTAGACAATCATGACTTAGAAAGAGAAAGAGGCATAACAATTTTATCTAAAAATATTTCTGTTAAATATAAAAATGTAAAAATCAATATCATTGACACACCTGGCCATGCCGATTTTGGAGGAGAAGTTGAAAGAGTATTAAAAATGGCTGATGGAGTTTTATTATTAGTAGATGCATTTGAAGGAGTTATGCCTCAAACAAGATTTGTATTACAAAAAGCAATTGAGCTAAATCTAAAACCTATATTAGTAATTAATAAAATTGATAAAGAAAACTGTCAGCCAGAAATAGTACAAGAATCTGTTTTTGATTTAATGTTTAATCTAAATGCATCTGAATATCAATTAGATTTTGAAACAATATATGGCTCATCTAAACAAGGTTGGATGAGCTCTGATTGGAAGGAACCAACAAATAAT
>PBKX01000033.1 GCA_002722215.1 Flavobacteriales bacterium
CAGCATCTTCAGAAACAAATAAGATAATTTCAGTACCTCTATCCTTCTTATCAACTTCTTTTAAAATATATTCTGGGCTACCATCACACTCCCAAGAACACCCTTTTTCTTTGCCCACATATGATTTTGTAAGAATTTTAACTCTATCTGCTACCATAAATGCTGAATAAAAACCAAGACCAAAATGACCTATAATACCTGATTTGTCATCTTTATCATCATATTTTTTTAAAAAATCTTCAGCACCAGAAAATGCAACTTGATTAATATATTGTTTTACTTCATCTGTAGTCATCCCAATACCTTTATCAATAATTGAAATTGTATTATCTTTTTTATTAATAATAATCTCAATAGTCAAGTCTCCTAAATCACCTTTCACTTTCCCAAGAGAAGACAACTTTTTTAATTTAGTGGTAGCATCAACCGCATTAGAAACTAATTCTCGTAAAAAGATCTCCTGATCTGTATATAAAAATTTTTTAATAATAGGGAAAATATTTTCTGCCTGTACTTTAATTTTTCCTTTACTCATAATTATGTATTTTTAAAAACTAACTAGCGAATTTAAATAAAAATCTTGAAATAGATAAAACTTAAAATAATAGATATACTTTTAAATTTAATAGCTAGAGATTGAAAGTCTAGTTAGTTATATAATTATTTCTTTAAAAAATTGTAGATTTGGAGTCTAAAATTTATACAATATGATTAAACTAATTGTTATTCTTTTAATTTTTTTAGGAGTTATTGCCTTCATTTCCAGGCCAGCGATTAAATTATATAATAATTATATGAAAGCCACCAAAATAATACTTCCATTGATAATTGGTGGATTTATTGTTTTTTTAGTCAGCAGCATAATGGCTCCTATCAATTTTGAAAAAGAAACCAATTATCGATATGAATTTATAAAAGAAAAATTAGTTGAAATAAGAAGCGCACAATTAGCCTATAAAGAGAAATATGGACACTTTACAAATAGTTTTGATCAATTAATAAATTTTGTAAAAACAGACTCATTTATTTTAGTCGAAAAAACAGACACCTTAGTAGAATACTACAATACTATTTATAGAGAAATCCAATTCAAAGACACAATGCTCATAGATACTTTAGGCACAGTATCTGTATTAGACTCCTTATTTAAAAAAGGATATGCTATTGATTCATTAGCATATGTCCCACCTATTAATAAACTACAATTTGAACTTCGAGCAGGTGTAATTAATAAATCAAAAATAGATGTCCCAGTATTTGAGGCGAGAGACCCAGACCCTTACGATAAAAGAAGGACACTAATGATTGGATCTATGACAGAGGCAAATTTAAATGGTAATTGGCAATAAGGAAATAGTAAACGTGCTTAATGATTTTAAATTAATTCTCTATTTAAATTATAGTTATTTGTCATATGCAATATTTAATACTAGGAATAATTGCTTTGAAAAAATAAAAACACACCCCTTAATAGGAAAGAGTAATATAAACTCTGATGAATTAACACGCATCATCAATACTGATACCAATCTCCAACAACAATATCAACACACACTATGCACAATAGAATCAAATAGCTCAACTTTAATCCCAGAGCCTCTTTTTGAGGAAAAAAATATTACCAATTATCTTGATGAAACAGATAATGACAACCTCGCATACAAATACATAAAACAAAATTTTGAAGATTGCTTCACCATTTTTACAATAAAAAAAAATATACTACATCTATTAGAAACACAATTCCATCACATTAAAATAAAATCTGCTAGTTCGGTACTAATAGATTATGCATCAACATTAAATCAAGATAATCACAATACGATTTTAACTGAAGTAAAAGAAAAAAGCTTTCACATTGTATTTCATGAAAAAGGAAAATTGAAATTCCATAATCAATTTAATTTTGAAACAATTAATGATTTTATATACTATTTTATGAACTGTATACAGATCTTAAGAATAGACACGAAAGAGACCAAGACAATGGTTGTCAGCCAGCTCCATAAAGAACACACATTATTTCAAAACTTAGCAAAACAAATCAAAATTATATTTTTAAAAAAACCAAATATATTTTTATATAGCAATAACCTTATAAACAGTCCATCACATATGAATCACCACCTATTTAGTCAATTAATATGCGAATAATTGGTGGGATTTATAAGAATAGACGAATAGATTTTAAAAATCTCAATATTCGACCAACAACTAATTTTGCTAAAGAAGGCTTATTCAATATTCTAAATAACTACTACGACTTAGATGCCATCAAGGCATTAGACCTATTTGCTGGATCTGGCAATATTAGCTATGAATTTGCATCTAGAAGTTGTCAGGCAATTACAGCTGTTGACAACAACATAAAATGTACAAGTTTTATGAAAAAAATAAAAGAACAATTCCAAATAAATAACCTTGAAATCAAGGTATCCAAAGTCAACAACTACTTAAAGCAAACAGAAAGAAAATATAATATCATTTTCCTAGACCCACCTTACAACTATAAACAAGAACAATACGATCAAATCATTAATCTTATTTTTTCAAAAAAAATAATCACAGAATCAGGAACAATAGTAATTGAACATTCTAAATTTATTAACTTCGAACATTATCCATTATTTCTAAAAAGAAAATATGGACGTGTACACTTTAGTTTTATAAAAAATGAAAATTAAGATTGCAGTTTTTCCAGGAAGTTTTGACCCACTTACATTGGGACATATATCAATTATAGAAGCAGGGTTAAAATTATTTGATAAAATTATTATTGCCATTGGCTCAAATGAACAAAAAAAAAATATGTTTCCTTTAAGTGAAAGGGAAAAAATGATTCAGTTGAATTTCAAAGATAATAAGAACATAAGTATTAAAAGTTATAAAGGCTTGACTGTTGATTTTTGTGAAAGAGAAAATGCGCAACACATAATTCGAGGAATACGGAATAGCAATGATTTTAATTACGAGCAATCTATTGCTTTCATGAATTATCGTCTCAATGACAAAATACAAACTTGTTTTTTACCTTCAACACAAGAATACGCATTTATTTCATCTAGTATTGTAAAAGAAATACTCCTTAATAAGGATACGATTGATAAATTACAATTGAAGAAAAAACTAAAACCCTTTTTATCAAGAGATGTTTTGAATCAAATAATCTAGCACACAATACAAAATCTATAAAAACCCACTTTTTTTCAAAAGAAAATTAATTGACCTATAAGTTTTAAGATTCTTCATTTCTAATGGATCAACCCACTTAACAGCTGAGATCCCTTCTGATTCATCTGGAGCTAAATTTGACATAACATTTGTACCCATCAAAAACCATTTTGTTTCTTTCAGGGTAAAGCCAAAATCATTATATATACATTTATAAATGTGGTAAGTAGATATAAGATTTGTAACAATTTTTAAATTTTGAACATTTGTTTCTTCTTGCACTTCTCTAATTGCTGCACTCTCAATAGATTCTTTATGATTCACTTTTCCTTTCGGAAGATCCCAATATTTATTCTTGTAAATTATCAATAATTTATTATCCGTATTTTGAACAACACCGCCTGAAGCAACAACATATTGAAATTGCAATTTAAATGCATCAAAAAGCATTTTTGGATTTTTACCAACACAAATTAAATCTTGATCTATAATATAATTTACGTGCTTCAAAAATATAATTAAATTGTGATATGAATCTATAACCTTATAAGGCTTACAATGCACAGCATTAATAAGTGAATCATATTCTGTACACGAATCTGTGAAAAAAATAGAAAAATTATTCAGAAAAACTTTATAAATTTGTTTCATGATATTTAACAACCGTCATGCTGAAACAATTGCAGAAATACTTTTAAACATTAATGCTGTAAAATTACAACCTTATAATTTTTTTACATGGTCTTCTGGCAAAAAATCACCTATTTATTGTGACAATAGAGTAATTTTATCACATCCCCATGAAAGGATGATTATCTATAATTTATTATCTCAACATATTAAATCAGAATTTCAATCGATTAATTATATTGCGGGTGTAGCGACAGGAGCTATCGCCCATGGAATGATAATTGCCTCAAAACTTAATCTCCCGTTTATTTATGTACGAGAAAAAGCAAAAAAACATGGACGAAAAAACCAAATAGAGGGGCACTTAAGTAAAAAAAGTAATGTTCTTGTCATAGAAGATCTTATTAGCACAGGAAAAAGTAGTATGAATGCAATTCAAGCAATAGAAGAACAAGAATCAAAAGTTCACGGCCTAATATCAATTTTCACATATGATTTTATAGATATAAAAAAAATGAAAACCCCATGCATTTCACTATGTGACTATCCAACCTTAATCAAAGTAGCTAAAAAGAAAAAATTAATTACAAAAGAAGAGGCAGAAATCCTTTCTGACTGGAAAAAAGAAATTGTCATTTAAGAAAGCACAAACTTTACATCTTCATCTTTCACGATTTTAATAGATGAATCTTTTGTTGATATTTTTAATAATCCATCGTTACTAACACTCAGTATTTTAACGTTCACAAAATTACCCTTGTATAAACAGGCAACAAACTCCCCACCCCCATACAAATCAAGAAGATAATTTTTCTGCAGGTTTCTTTTTTGAATCAAAAGAGATTCAAGCTCTGAAAAAAAATTATCAAATACAGTATTTTGATTTATAGACTTTAATAAAATTTGTTTCATAGAGACAGCATGTGGAATTTCCACAGGAAATCTCATATTATTAACATTTACACCAACTCCAACAATACACCACTTGGTTTTTTTAACTGAAATCACTTCAGTCAAAATACCTGCTATTTTTTGACTCTTAACAATAATATCATTTGGATATTTAATCAAAGATTGAACACAAAAACCTTTCAGCACTCTATTCAAAGCAAGACTGACAGCCATATTAATTTGCCAAGCACTCAAATCTTTCGTTAATTGAATCGAAAAACTAAATGTAACACTATTAGAGTCCGAAAACCACATTTTGCCTATCCTTCCACGTCCTTTTTTTTGGTATTTAGAGACAATAATAAAATTGTTTTTAACTAAGTGTTTTTTATACAGATTAATGAGATAATCGTTAGTTGAATTTAATGTTCTGAAGTAAACTATTTTATTAAAAATTTTACCCATTGAAAGATGCTCTAAATGAAAAACTAATTTTTATTTAAATAAACATAAATTATATTATATTTTTGTGATCTTTAAATTATTAATTACAAAATAATATACCGATAAGATCAATTCAAAAAAATAAAACCATAAATTTGATAATTGAAGCAATTAAAGAAAAAAAAGGAAGTGAAATTATGATCCTAGATTTAAAAGATATTCCTAATTCACCGTGTTCATTTTTTGTGATCTGTAGCGCAACATCAAAAACACAAATTAATGCAATAGCAAATAATATAGAAAAATTATTACTAGAAAAGTTAAATCTAAAAATATGGAATCAGGAAGGCAGATCATCGAATTGGAGATTAATTGATTACATCAATATTGTTGTCCATATATTAAAAGACGAAACAAGAAAATATTATAAACTTGAATCTTTATGGGGAGATGGAATAATAAAAAATATAGATTAAATTGAAAACAAAAAAAAAACAAAACCAAAAATTTAATTTTTACTGGATATATGGAATTATAGCATTGTTTTTTGTAGGGATGCAAGTATTTAGCTTGATGTCTAACCCAGTTCAAAAAATTAATAAAAAACAATTCTTTACCGATTTCTTAATTGAGGGGGAAGTTGAAAAAGTTACAATTGTAAATAATGAATTTGTTGAAGTCTTTATTAAAGCATTAAAACTAGAAAAAGAAAAGCATAAACATATTACAGCAAATAAAATAAGAGGGAAAATTGGCCCCCATTATTATTTTAATATCACAAGTGGAGAAAAATTTGAAAATGATTTAAAAGAATTTTATTTAAACAACAACGTCAATCCTATCGAACAAATATTCCCAGACGTTGACACGAGAAAAGATGTCTTTGGAGAAATGATAGGCTGGCTAATTCCAATAATTATCATGTTATTCATTTGGCTATATGTTATGCGAAGAATGAGTGGAGGGGGGCCAAATAACAGTATATTTAACATCGGTAAATCAAAAGCTGAATTATTTGATAAAAACACTAAACAAAAAATAAACTTTAAGGATGTAGCTGGACTAGAAGGAGCAAAAGAAGAAGTGCAAGAGATTGTAGATTTTTTGAAAAATCCAAAAAAATATACTTCTTTAGGAGGTAAGATACCAAAAGGAGTACTCTTAGTTGGACCTCCAGGAACTGGAAAAACATTATTGGCAAAAGCTGTCGCTGGAGAAGCAAAAGTTCCTTTCTTCTCATTAAGTGGATCAGATTTTGTTGAAATGTTTGTTGGAGTCGGAGCATCTAGAGTAAGAGATTTATTCCAAACTGCAAAATCTAAATCCCCTGCTATTATTTTTATTGATGAAATAGATGCAATTGGCAGAAGTCGAGGTAAAAATCAAATTACAGGTGCAAATGATGAAAGAGAAAATACACTGAATCAACTTCTAACAGAAATGGACGGATTTGGTACAAATCACCACGTAATCGTAATTGCTGCAACAAACCGAGCTGATGTTCTAGACAAAGCGCTTGTTCGTGCTGGTCGCTTTGACAGACAAATTTATATTGACTTACCAGAATTGCATGAAAGAAAAGAAATTTTCCTTGTTCACACCAATAATTTAAAAATAAATAAAAAGTTAAATCTAGATTTTTTAGCGAAACAAACACCTGGATTTAGTGGTGCTGATATTGCAAATCTTTGCAATGAATCGGCATTAATTGCTGCAAGAAAAAACAAAAAAACTATTACAAAAGAAGATTTTTTAGATGCTGTGGATAGAATTGTAGGTGGTGTTGAAAGAAAAAATAAATTAATGACGGAAGAAGAAAGAAAAATTATTGCATATCATGAGTCAGGGCATGCGACTATAAGTTGGATGCTAGAACACGCATCACCATTAGTAAAAGTGACTATTGTCCCAAGAGGCAAATCACTAGGCGCAGCATGGTATCTCCCAGATGAAAGACAAATCACAAGGGTAGAGCAAATACTCGATGAAATATGTGCCACACTAGGGGGACGGGCAGCAGAAGAAATTATATTTAACAAAGTATCTACGGGTGCACTAAGTGATTTAGAAAAGGTCTCAAAACAAGCTAAAGCTATGGTTTTGATTTATGGATTTAATAAAAAGATAGGTAATGTGACATACTATGACTCAACTGGACAAGAATCCTATTTTAATAAGCCATATAGTGAAGAAACTGCGAAAACAATAGACCAAGAAATTAAAAAAATCATTGAACAAGAATATACTCGTGCTAAAAAAATATTAACAAAACACAAAAAATCTCTTATTAATTTAGCTGAGCTACTTTTAAAAAAAGAAGTTATATTTAAAGAGGATTTAGAAAAAACACTAGGAGAAAGAAAGTGGAAAGAAGTAGAAAAAATTAACATTAATAAGCTTCGTTCATAATGAACTTCATTCATAAACTTAAAATAGCTGCTGGAATTAAACCGAAAAAGCAAGAAGATGCTATTGAGCGTGATAATTTGGAAATTTTAACCGATGACAAAACAGACGTAGTATTTGCAAAAACATTATTGAAAAATAATGGGAATTTTTTTTACTGTGACACAAAAGATGATTTAATTAAAACACTTCAAGCATTAAGCAAAAAAATGAACGGCAGTGTGTTTTTTTGCCCTGAAGAGATACTTCAAAAAGTGTTAAATCATGCTAACATTAAACAAAGTCAAAACCCTTCTGAATGCGGTGTTATTTTATCTTCATGTGAATATTTAATTGCTAACCAAGGAAAAGTCATGCTTTCCTCTAAACAATTGGGAGCCAATATGATAAAAAATCTACCTAAAGAACATGTCATTGTCGCATATGCTTCACAAATAGTTAAAAACCTAAATGAAGCCATGTCTGGAATTAACACAAGATATATACATGAAGGACTCCCATCCACCATTACAACTATTACCAGTAAAAGAGATCATAATGAAAATATTGGAGATGGCAATATTAAAAATCTCAGTGTCTTGTTAATTGAAGATTTTAAATATTAAAAATACTTAATGACATTTTTATCGGATAAAGAAAATATGTTTCTCAGACTATTATCTAGTTTAGCATATGGCACTTTATTTGTATATGTCATAATTATAAAGAATTTAATTCCTTTCTACATCTTTATAGGGACTTTAATAATCGGCTCAATACATGAGTTAATTACAATCAATAAAAAGACAAAATATCTCATTTTCATAGGAACGATGGCTTATGTTTTGATCTCATTTATTCTATTCATTAAAATAAAAAATGCAAATAATGGAGTCCCATTAATATTAATCCTCATGATACAAGTTTGGAGTGCTGATTTGGGCGGATACTTAATCGGTAAGTTATTTGGGAAAAATAAATTAACTATAATATCACCCAACAAAACTTGGGAGGGAATATGTGGTAGCCTTATTTTTTGCCTATCAATTGGTTTTTTATGTAACAGATTAAACCCAAATCTTATTCAAAGCAATTGGATATTGGTATCTACCTCAATATGCTTTGGAAGTATTGTTGGAGACCTCATAATATCAAAAATGAAAAGAGTAAATAATATAAAAGACAGTGGATATTTTTTACCCGGCCATGGTGGATTTTTAGACAGACTTGACAGTTTGTTTTTATCAACAATCGTCTATTATTTTATCATATACATATAGTTGTTTTCAACAGCTCCAAATCCCTTGTAAAATGTTTTTAAATTTAACATATTAGAGCCTTCGAAATCTAAAATTATATTTTGAGAACTATGTTCAAAAATATATTGATCAATTAAAATAGTCATCGTATTAACTTTGACACTTTTATTAGAAAAATTAAATAATAATATATTTCGATCAAAATATGAAAGAAAGAAAGCAGAAGCAAGTAAATTTCCAAGACTATCATACAAACCAACTAGATTCCCTATTTTTTTTTGAATAGAATACGTAATTAACGATTCTATCGTCTTATACTCTGAAAACTTTAAATTAGATTTAATTCCAATATTTTTTTTGTATAATCTCATAAATACATCTAATTCTTTCAGATCCCGAATTACAAAATCATAATTCGCACCCATTTTTAAATTACGTTTCGTATTTGTATTGTAATTCAAATGTAATTGTTGATAATTAAAGCTTAAATCTAATTCTAGATTAACACGGTCTAGTAAATTAATTGACAATTTATTGTCATGAATAATATTTTTAAAAGACACACATGAATATGAATTAATTGAGAAATAAAATTGTCTATATCTCTCATCTAATATATTTAATAAATCTAGCAATATTTGTTGATTATTTAATAACTTTTCACTACTTGAAAAAGGACCTAATTGTTGACAAAATAAAGGGTGGTAAACTTTTTTGAAGCACAGAAAATTTTTCCATATAATTGGAAAAATCAACTCGTAGTCTCCATACACCAAAGCACCCCAATTTTTCGCCACAATATCTAAATACCAAGAGCATGCATATACTTTTCTATTAATAGAAGCCTCAAGACAAGAATCCCATTTTAAACGATTAATTTCATTATTATTTAAATACTTAATTGTCATCAAAAATGTATTTAATCATATCTTCGTATACCAAACTCCAACCACCCCATTTACCTTGATCATTTAAAGACTCATTATGCCAAATAGATATAAATGTCCCATTTACATATTTTACATGCTTCACTAGTTGTTGAATCAGGCTAAATGCTTTGACTGGCTGCAAGTTTAAATATAATCTTAATGAAACATCCATAACACTAAAAGGGTGTATTAATAAATTTGTAGTGCAATTATCCTCTAAATCAAAAAAATAAAAATTATAAGAAGTACCTGCACGAAAACCTGGATAAGATGCGAATCCCATACTGTAGTCATGCTGAATACCCGACTTAATTAAATTCTTATAATTCTGTGGGAGATTTAACAATAAAAAATGTTGGCGATTATTTAGGATTTTTTTATTTAAGATATGCTCTAATCTAGCTATTTCAATATTAATGTTTTGAGGTTTTTTTACAGAAAACATAGAAGTATGAATGCCTACATCACAATGCTGAGAAATATCTTTTATTTTATTTTGAAAATGTAAATTATTAGGGTTTATATTCCTATCATAAAATCTATAGTCCCCCAATAAAAAGAAAAAAATACTTGTTAAATTATATTTGCGATGCATAGACAAAATATAAGAATATGTATCATATGGATCTTTTTCTTGAAAGAAAAGGACATGAAATCTATTACAGATTTTTTTAAACCTAAAAGAAAATAAGTCTTTAACCAAGCCACCTAAATTTCTAAAAAATCCTTTTTCTAAATATGCATATGCATTATCAACATCTATGCTATTGATAAATTTGAAAGAATTCTGTTTAAATTTTAGATTTGGGAAACGATCCTTTAATCGATCTTTAATAAATAGTATCCAATAATCAACTACTGGTGTGGTTAAAAAACCATGTATAAATGCAATACTATTCTCAACTGAGAAGCGACCAAACCTGTCTTTTTTATGAGGCAAATACTCTTCGTAACGTGTCAACATATAAAACGATGACGCAAACGGATCAAAAGGCAAAGCAGAGTTATTACACAAAAAAAATATTTTTACCCCATTATATGTGGAAAAAACTAAATCTTGTTTCTTCAGATTTGACTCAAATAGAAAATTGGATGCATAAAAAAATAACTCATCTGAAAAAGATTTTTTGGAATAATTTATTTTTGGGATTTTGGATTCTAAAAAAAACTTCTGATCTTGAGTAAAAACAATATTAAGTCCTAAAACATGATGAAAGATATGGTGAAAAATATACTGTAACCTTGGGCTATCTTTTTCCAAATAAATTAACAAATCCATAAATCAAAAAGTACAATCAACTACTTTTTTTCATTAATTTGGATTTTAAACGACCTGCTTTATTTTTATGAATTACATTTCGTTTTTCTAATTTATCAATCATAGAAATAATACTCGGAGTTTTCTTCGCTTGTTCTTTTTCAGATTCTGAAACTAATGCTCTAATTGCATTTCTAACAGTTTTATGAAGATATTTATTTCCCTCATTCTTAGTCTTATTAGACCGAATTCTTTTTTTTGTTGATTTATGATTTGCCATTTACACTTATATTTTAGCAGTCCGTAGGGGAATCGAACCCCTGTTACCAGGATGAAAACCTGGCGTCCTAACCCCTAGACGAACGGACCTATTATACTCTCAAAAAAGAGAGTGAGCAAAATTAATAACTTTTCTCCTCAAAAAAAAAAAAAATTAATATGATTTAGCGAAAATAACCCTCTGATTCGATGGGTTACCTGTTAAAATACATTTACCTTTCTCTGATTTAATAGAAATTGGAATACATCTGATAGTCGCTTTTGTCAATTTTTTAATTTTATCTTCTGTTTGAGAAGTGCCATCCCAATGAGCTAAAACAAAACCGCCAAGATTTATTTTCTTTTTAAAATCGTCAAAATTATCAATAATAAAAGTATTTTTTTCTTGAAAAGACTTAGCTTGAAGAAACAAAGAGGTTTGCATTTCATCTATCATTTTCATAACGACACTATTCACATCTGCTATATTAATATTTTGTTTTTCTAAATTATCTCGCCTAACAATTTCTATTGTTTGATTAGCCAAATCTCGAGGCCCCATGGCAATTCTCACAGGCACTCCTTTTACTTCATACTCCGAAAACTTCCAACCCGGCTTATAGGTATCCCTAAAATCTTCTTTTACTCTGATTCCTAAAGCACGCAATTCCTTAGATATGATGTTCATTTTATGTACAATAGCGTCATATTCTTCTTGACTATGATAAATCGGAATTAAAACAACTTGATATGGTGCTAATTTTGGAGGTAAAATTAAGCCTCGATCATCTGAATGTGTCATAACTAATGCCCCGATGAGTCTAGTGGACACCCCCCAAGAGCTTGCCCAAACATAATCTAATTTTCCAGATCTATTAGCAAATTTGACATCAAATGCTTTTGCAAAATTCTGACCCAAAAAATGCGATGTGCCAGCTTGTAAAGCTTTACCATCCTGCATTAAAGCTTCAACACAATAAGTATCTATTGCTCCAGCAAACTTTTCCCGATCACTTTTTAACCCTTCAATAACAGGAATACCTAAGGTTCCTTCAATAAAATCCTTATAGATAAATAATATTTTTTTTGTTTCTTCAATCGCCTCCTTATCTGTTTCATGAGCAGTATGTCCTTCTTGCCACAAAAATTCAGATGTTCTTAAAAACAATCGAGTTCTCATTTCCCACCTTACTACATTAGCCCATTGGTTAATTAACAATGGTAAATCTCGATATGATTTAATCCATTTTTTATATGTATCCCAAATAATTGTTTCAGATGTTGGTCTCACAATTAATTCTTCTTCTAGTTTGGCATTTTCATCTACAACAATACGGCCATCAGCATCATTTTTTAATCGATAATGAGTCACTACTGCACATTCTTTAGCAAATCCATCTACATGGCTTGCCTCTTTACTAAAAAAAGATTTTGGAATAAAGATGGGGAAATAGGCATTAACATGCCCACTTTCCTTAAACATCTGATCTAATACTTTTTTCATCTCCTCCCATATTGCGAAACCATATGGCTTGATAACCATGCAACCACGCACACCTGAATTTTCAGCCAAGTCAGCATGCACAATAATATCATTATACCACTTAGAAAAATTTTCTGCTCTTTTTGTTATATTTTTAGACATATCCTTATAATGTTTGGCATAATTATTGCAATTAATTTCAATGTTAATAGTTTGTTTTTTAAAATTAAAAAATAAACTTGTAATTTTGCAGTTAACTATAATAAATACCAATTATATGAAAAGTTTTGTATCATTTCCCCTAATTATAGCCCTATTTTTTTCGCTACAAATATCTTATGCTCAAGATTTTTTAGATGACATCTATATTGTAAATATTAATTATAATCCCATTTATTCTAATAATAATCAACAAGATATTATTGATGAAGATGTGATTTACGAAGATGTTATAAGCGACACCCTATCTGATTATGGGTATGATAATGAACTTGATTATGAAGACAGAATAATGAAGTTCCATAATCCACATTATCGATTTCGATATTGTTTAGATTATGGCTGGCACGATCCATACTGGTCTAATTGGCACTATCCATCTTGGAGCTTAAACTATCATTCGTACGGTCATCATTGGGGATGGGGTTTAAGTTATGGATATAATTGGAATTATCCATCTTGGACATATGGATGGAATTATCCATCTTGGGCATATGGATGGAATTATCCACATGGATATTACTCTGCGTCATATTACAATTATTCTGGTATAAATAACTGGCAGAATAATATTTTTTACACCGCGAACAACAATATTTCTGGCCATAGAGACCCTAGTAATCCATATATTAGCTCTAAGCCTAGCATCGGGCAAAATACTGAAAGGACTGAAGGCAAAAAAAGAGATATAGTCAGTCAAATACGTCCAGGAACAAACAAAAACGTTCAAAAACCCAATAGAAATGATAAATTCAATTCTAATAGTAGTGCTATTCAAAAACCAAACAGAAACAATACATCTAAAAAACCGAACAATTTTGTAAATAAAATAACCGATCAGATTATAAATTCTAGTAAGTATAATACTAATAGAAATACTAATTCTAATAAAAACAATAACAGAAATAACAATTTTAATTCTAATAGAAGCAATAGTCGATCATCTAGCCCAAATAGATCATCTAATAATAGAAGTCGAAGAAACTAATACAATAAATTTATATGTTAAAAAAAACACTTACCCTAATTCTATTTATCACATTTTTAAAAGGAAGCTCACAAAATGAAGTTGACGCTCTTAGATTTTCTTTATTTGGCAACTACAATACAGCTGGGATTTCTGCTTTAGGTGGCGCAGGAGGGCTGCTATCTCCTACTCAAAATCCAGCAAGTCTTGCGTTTTTTAGTGGAGACAAGCTATTATCAATTAGTCTTGGGAATAACACAAAATCAGTGGACGCAGTATATAGCAATAATAACACTATAACTGAAACCCCATTTAATATCGCTCCATTTATTCAAAATTTTGGATATGTCAGTAGATTACCATTTGCTACTGAAAATGATTGGAATAGATGTAACATGTCTGTTTCATTTAATCGAAAACATGACTTCAATAATACAACCATAGTAAATGGATATAATGATTCAAATTCGATGGTCAATATATTTGTAAACAATGCACAAGGCTTTACTCCAGAAGAATTAACGAGTTTAGCTGAAGAACAATTTGGAGGCATTAACTATTGGCCAGGATATTTGGGCTATTACACCTGGCTAATCAACCCGGAAAATGACAATAACACCAATTACTATTCTAATACATATGCGAGCGGACAAGATCAGAGAATAGAAATAAATGAAACAGGATATATTAATGAAGTTGACATCGCCTTCTCTGGAGCTTATAAAGATTTTCTATTTTTAGGTGGCAGCATTGGCTTTACCGAATTAAAATTTACACAATACAAATCATATACTGAAGATGAATTTGAACAACCAAACTCAGTAAATTCATCAGCAGTGGATAGGTTTGAATATAATGAATACTTAGAAACTGAAGGAAGTGGAATTAACTTTAAATTTGGATCATTGATAAAACCAACTGATTTTTTAAGATTAGGCTGGGCTTATCATTCTAAAACTTATAGTCAGCTAGATGAATTATATGAAACATCTATGGAAACATATTTACTAAATGGTGAGCATTACGAACTTTTGTCCCCATGGATATGGACTAAAAGCTATGAATTAAATACACCTGCTAAGTCAATTACTAGTCTGGGCCTAATAGGGAACTATGATAAACTACGCGTGGTGTTTACTTTTGATTATGAAGCAATTGATTATGGCTCTTCACAGTTAAGCGCTACCTCTCCCTACGGATATAACTTCATCCAAGAAAATGAAGACATATCTGAATCATATGCAAGAACAAATAACAAAAAAGCTGGGCTATCACTGAGTATGAAAAACATATCTCTAAGGGGAGGTTATAGTATCTTTGGCAGTCCTTTTCAAAATAATTTAAATGACGGTGAGAGAGAATATTTTTCAGGAGGAATAGGTCTTAAAAAAGGACAATATTCTTTTGATTTAGCATTAATACATTCTACAAAACAAGAAGATTATACACTATACCAAGATGAAACACTCAATACACATCCAACAGCCAATATTAATTATCAAAACACTACAGTAATTTTAACTTGCAACTATAGATTTTGAGAAGCTGGGGGGGGGTTAGAAGAGAGATGGCAGAGTATTGAAAAGATTATTAACCAATATCATCTGGAACTAAAATCCTTCCGCAATTTTCACAAAATAAAATATCTTTCCTCATCTTAATATTAAGGTGATGTTGAGCCGTAATACTACTAAAACAGCCACCACAAGCTCCACGATCTACTTTAACTACAGCAAGACCATTTTTTGAAACTAAACGTAAATCTGAATAGGCTGTAACTAGCCTTTCTTCTATAGATTTTTGCACTTTTTTCTTTTTTGAAACTAATTTCGATTCTTCCTTTTCTGTTGATTTTATGATGACATCCAATTCTGATTTCTTAGTTTTAAGATGTTTTTTTCTAGCTCTAACTTTAGCTTTAATTAATTTTACCTTATCTGAATTTTCTTCTAATTCGGATTCAAATGATCTTATTTTTTTATTTGACAGTTCTATTTCCAACGATTGAAACTCTAATTCCTTATTAATGGCATTAAATTCCCGATTATTCCGAACCTTCATCTGCTGTTTGTTATATTTTTCAATTAAAATATTTGCATCTTCAATTTTTTGCTTCTGTTCAAGAATAGAGTTATTTGATTTTTCTTCAACACCCATTTGATCTTCTAAGCGTTCATTTAATTTTTCTATTTCTTTTTCTAAGTCAGAGACCTCAATAGGGAGTTCACCTCTTAAAACCTGCAGCTTATCAATTTGTGAATCAACAAGTTGCAACTCAAATAGACCTTCTAGTTTTTTACTAATTGCGGATGTAGAATAATTATCTTCTTTAGTGTTTTTTGTAGCCATAACTTAATAATATAAAACAGGATTTGTACATACAGTCGTTAAATGGACCGCTAATTTAGAAAATTTTTCTTTAATAATGTCAAGAATTAAATGTTGTGTGAAATATTCACTTTCATAATGTCCAATGTCAAAAACTATAATTTTATTATTAGTATCAAAAAAATCATGGTATTTAAAATCTGAACTAATATATACATCTGCACCACTTGACATCGCATCTTGTAATAAAAAACTACCAGAACCACCACATAATGCCACTTTTTTAATTTTCATCTTCTCTCCAGATTTGGTATACTTAATCATATTACACCCCATACTGTCTTTTACGTGTAAAAGTAACTGATCTAGTGTCATTTCATTTTTCAAATATCCTATAGCACCGGAACCAACCTGAGCCACATTGTCAACATAACTACATTCATAAGCCACTTCTTGGTAAGGATGTGCCTCTTTGAGAGCTGATAATATTTTTGATTTCAAATAAGAGAAAAACACGACTTCTATTTTATGCTCCTTAGCAAAAGAATCTTCCCCAATCTGACCTGAAAAAGGATCTGCTGCCTGTAAGGGCCTAAAGGACCCTAGGCCAGTAGACACAAATGAGCATCTATCATATAAATGCCCTACTCTTCCCGCTCCACTATCAAATAAAGCATTTTTCACTTTATCTGAATAATCAATCGGGCAATACACGCTTAATTTGGTTAATTGGCTTGTTTTAGGCTTTAAAATTTGAATATTTTGTAATGACATTTTATTTGCCATTTGAAAAGAAACACCACCATGTATATTATCTAAATTGGTATGCATAGCATAAATTGCAATATCATGTTTAATTGCTTTTTGAATAATCTTCTGAACATAATTTGCGCCTATTATCTGCTTAACCCCGTGAAATAAAAGGGGATGATGACTAATTACTAAATTATGTTTTTGAGCAATTGCCTCATCTATTACTGACTCTGTACAATCTAGACACACTAAGACGGAATGAATACTTGAGTTTTTGTCTCCAATTAATAAGCCACAATTATCATACTCTTCTTGCAACTGTAATGGAACTCTTGTGTCTAAATAATTTGATATTTCAAATAATTTCATGTTTATTACGATTTATAATTACACAAAAATACGGCTTTATCAAGAAATGAAATTTTTCAAGTACTTATTATTACCTATTCAAGTAACATATTCATTAGTCATTTTAATAAGGAACCATATATATAACTATAAGATCATTCGACCACATCATTCTGATCTCACAACTATTTCCGTAGGAAATATTAAAAATGGAGGAACAGGAAAAACACCAATGACTGAATACCTAATTGAGTTATTCAAAGATAAAAATATTGCTATTCTAAGTAGAGGATATAAAAGGAAAACAAAGGGGTTCATATTAGCAAAAAAAGGAGTTTCTGCCAAAGAAATAGGCGATGAAAATTGTCAACTATATCATAAATATAAAAATATTACTGTCGCATGTGATGAAAATCGAGTTAATGGAGTGAAGAAAATAAAAGAATTAAAGAAAGATATAAAACTTATAATTTTAGATGACGCATTTCAACATAGAAGATTAGCCAGAGATCTCGATATTGTATTAACAGAATACGATAATCTATTTTTTAACGATCAATTAATGCCTATTGGAAAATTAAGGGAGCATAAAAAAGAAATTCAACGTGCACATATTATTATCGTAACAAAGTGTCCTGTTGATCTAACATTAGAAAAAAAAATATCGATTATAGAACAAATAAAACCACCAATAGATCAAAAAATTTATTTTTCTTATATCAAAGAATATAAATTTATTAATAAAGATTTATCTCAAACATGGGATATTGACACAACATCAAACCATTTATTAATAACAGGAATTGCTAATGCAAAACCACTAGTGAAATTTTTAAATGATAACCAAATAACATATCATCATTTAGAATTTCAAGACCATTATCAATTGCAACAGAATGATATACTACAAATCATTAAACTAAAAAAAATAAAAAAATTATCACAAAACCTACTGTTAACAGAAAAAGACTATTATAGACTATCTGTCAATCAAAAAAGACAGTTGTTAGAAGCATTTAATTTAATATGTATTCAAATTAAAATTGACTTTATAGAACCTGATAAATCTAATTTTAACAATCAATTGATTAAATTTGGGAAATCTAAAAAAATATAAAATGAAAAAAATATACCTGTTCAGTTGTTATTTAATAATAAACGCTATCGTATTTGGACAAGAAAATAATTTACAATTATTATACCACTGGGTAGATGATGGCACAGTATTAAATGTCGAGCCTGATCCTGGAGATAATTGGGTTGGGAATGTATATAATGAAATATGGGGATTTGTGCAAAATGGGCACGAATTTGCAGTCATTGGATCTACACAGGGCACTCATATTTTTGATGTAACTGACCCCGTGAACAGTTACTTAGTTGGGTCTGTCAATGGAGCTTCCACAAGTGCTGATGTAGTACATAGAGATTTTCACACATATAGTGGATATTTATATGCCGTTGCTGACGAAATGAATTCAAGTACTTTGCAAATTATAGATTTAACCGATCTCCCCAACTCTATAGAAGTTGTATATGATTCTAATGATATTATTACAAGAGCTCATAATATTTTTATCGATGAAGCAAATGAAATGATGTACGTTTGTGGAGGCAAAGTAAATGGCAGTAGTAATAACCTAAGTATTCTGTCTTTAACTGACCCAACAAATCCGTCTTTTTTAACGGCATATAATACACATGGATATGTACATGATATTTATGTAATTGATAACACAGGATATCTAAATGCTGGCAACAATGGCTTACATATAGTAGATTTTTCCAATATTGAATCCCCTGAAACTTTAGGCTCTTTAACAGACTATCCATATCAAGGCTACAATCACTCAGGATGGCTAACCGAAGATGGAAATACATATGTTTTTGCAGATGAAAACCATGGATATAAAATGAAAGTATGTGATGTTTCAATACCAAGTGATATAAATGTGACATCAACATTATTAAGTGAAGTTGAAGACAACTCAATACCACATAATTTAATCATTAAAGATAATCTATTATATGTATCTCATTATTATGATGGATTATGGATATGGGACATATCAAACCCTGAAAACCCAACGTATGTTGCAAGCTATGACACATATCCTTTAGATGGCGGAAATAGTTATAAAGGCGCATGGGGAGTTTATCCACTACTGCCGTCCGGGAACATACTCGTATCAGATATGCAATATGGATTATTTGTGCTCGCCCCCCCTGATAACTCTAGTAACATTAATAACATAATTTATAATGCAGATATATTCCCAAACCCTTCTAAAGACATTTTACATATAAACAATAATCAAGAAATTAAAGAAATTAAATTATATGACATATATGGGAATCTCATCATCAAGCAAAAGAATAACACACATCAGACAACACTAAAAATAGATTTTTTAAATGCTGGAAGCTATTTATTATGCATAGATGATGAAAAACATATAGTAATTAAATACTAATGAACGCAAAAAAAAAATATGAGACTATTATAGGCTTGGAAGTGCATGTACAACTTTCTACGAAATCAAAGGCATATTGTAGTGATCCCAATATTTTTGGAGAAGCCCCCAACACCTGCATTAGTCCAATATCATTAGGATACCCTGGCACATTACCTAGAATTAATAAAGAGGTAATAAAGAGCGCAGTTAAATTAGGTTTAGCATTAAACTGTAGTATTACAGAATATAATTTATATGCAAGAAAAAATTACTTCTATCCAGATTTACCAAAAGGATATCAAATTACACAAGATAAAACTCCCATCTGCACTGGAGGATATATAGAGATTAATACTAAAAACAATAAAAAGAAAATAGCGTTAACAAGGATTCATATGGAAGAAGATGCTGGAAAAAGCATACATGATCTAGATCCCTTTTTTTCATTAATAGACTTTAATAGAGCAGGTGTTCCATTATTAGAGATTGTTTCAGAGCCAGAAATCAAATCATCTGAAGAAGCATATCAATATTTATATGAAGTGAGAAAATTAGTGCGACATATAGATATTTCAAATGGCAATATGGAAGAAGGTAGTTTAAGATGTGACGCTAACATTTCTGTAAGAAAAAAAGGAGAAAAAGAATTAAGAAATAGAGTCGAAGTAAAAAACATCAATTCACTAAAAAATGTTATGCGAGCAATTGAACTCGAAGTAGCACGACAAATAGATTGTTATGAAAATAACAAACAGGTTAATCAAGAAACCCGGAATTATAACGCTCACAATAATACAACAACGGTACTAAGAACTAAAGAAGATGCACATGACTATAGGTATTTTCCAGAGCCGGACATACCGCCAATAGTCATTGATGATGAATTTATCAAGATAGTTCAAGAGGATATGCCAGCACTGCCAAAAGAACTATATCACAAATACACAACAGACTATAAATTAAGTGATTATGACGCAAATTGTTTAATAGATGAAAAAGAGTTATCTGACTTTTTCAACGCTGTCATTAAACATACAAAAAGCTATAAAACTGTTGCGAATATAATAATGGGTACATTGAAATCTTACCTTAATGAACATGCTATTTCAATTAAAGAAATGGATATTAAGGCGCCCCATATAGCTGAATTAGCCTCTATGATAGATGAAAATCAAGTGAGTCATATTATAATGTCACAAAAACTCTTTCCTAAAATGGTGAATCAAAATGATGCGCCTAAAAAAATAGCAAAAGAAAACGGGTGGATTCAAGAAGACAACATAGATATGATAGAAAAACACATCGAAGATGTAATCAAAAAATACCCTGAAAAAGTAGAGCAATATCAAAATGGAAACATTAATTTACTTGGACTCTTTATGGGAGAAATCATGCGAAAAACCAAGGGGAAGTTCAATCCAAAATCAATCAATCAAGTATTACAAAATAAATTAAAAAAATGACAAAAAATTTCTATTTATTATTAATCATTCTAGTAACTAGCTCCTGCATAAATAAACAAGGAACAAAATGTACAATTAATGGTGACACAGATCGAGTTGGAGATGCTATTTTATTAAAAATAGACCCTATAAATAATTCTATTGACACCACAAGTATTAAAAAAGGTGAGTTTTCATTTACATTACAGTTAGAGGAAGAAGAATTATATCGAGTAAAATTCCATGATGGATCATCGTTTGATATATTAGCAAATATTGGAGAAAATATTAATATTGATTTCAAACAACAAGAGCTAAGTATTTCCGGTTCGACAGGAACAGAAAAATTAATGGAACTAGATGAGAAATTAATTAATCTACTAGCCTTTAGAGATTCCATAACAAAAGAACTACAAGGATTGAGCAGAGAGGATAATTATGAGGAAAAAATGTTAGAAAACAGAGAAAAGTTTTTTTCCATGTTAAACAAGCATAAGTTATTTCTCAAACAATTTATAGAAGAGAATAAGACATCTAAAGCTTGTTTAATTGCACTATTTCAATCATATGGCAGGTCTTCGCCTATTTTAACAATTGATGAAGATTTAGAGGATTTTGAAAAAGTCTTAAAAAATTTAAAATTAAATTTTCCAAACTCAAATCACATTGAATTACTAGAGAATCAAATAATGCAGTTTAAACCTCTCGCAAATGGACAAAAAGCGCCTGAATTTACACTGCCTGACAGAAACAATCAACCTATTTCACTCTCTGACTATCAAGGAAAAGTATTATTAATTGATTTTTGGGCGTCTTGGTGTAGGCCTTGCCGATTAGAAAATCCTAAATTAATTAAACTACATGAAAAATACTCTGATTTAGATTTTGACATACTAAGTATTTCTCTTGATGGGACACAAAGACAAACCGATCCAAAAAAAGCATGGGAGGATGCAATAGAACAAGACAAACTAACTAGATGGAATCATGTTAGTGAATTGAATGGATGGCAAACATATGTTCGAGAATTATATAATTTTAATTCTATTCCCTATACCGTTCTTATTGACAAAAAAGGACAAATTGTAGGAAAGAATCTAAGAGGACCTGATTTAGAAATAAAAATCAAGCAATTAGTAAGTAATGGAGGAAAGAACTAGAATTTATTTTGCATCTGATTTTCATCTCGGAAGCCCAAACCAAGCAGAAAGTATAATAAGAGAAAAAAAAATTTGCGATTGGCTTTCTAGCATAGAGAAGTATGCAAAAGAAATTTATCTAGTAGGCGATGTATTTGATTTTTGGTTTGAATATAAAACAAGTATTCCAAAAGGATTTGAAAGATTTAAAGGGAAATTATGCCAACTAACTAATGATGGAGTAAAAATTCATTTCTTTCCTGGTAATCATGATTTATGGACTTTTGGCTATTTAGAGAAAGAATTAGGTTTAATCGTACATAGGAAACCCCTTATTACCTCTATAGATGGAAAAATGTTCTATATCACTCATGGAGATGGATTAGGACCTGGTAATTTAAAATACAAAATCTTAAAATCCATTTTTAAAAGCCCTATTGCCCAATGGCTATTTAGTAAAATACATCCGGATTGGGGTATTCAATTAGCACACCTATGGTCTAGAAAAAGTAGAAAGCAAGGGGGACAAGTTAATAAAGAGAAGCTAAAAGATGATCTTATTCTATATTCTCGAAAAATACTTACCAACACAGATATTAACTATTTTATTTTTGGACATATTCATGATCCAATAGATGTAGAATTAACACCTACAGCAAAATATATAAATATTGGTGATTGGATAACCCATTTTTCATTCCTAGAATTTCACAACAGAACTCTGTTATTTAAATATTTTTAATTATTTTTAATACAATATAAAATTGTCTTTTTTTGAATAGACACCAAACACATACTATGCATATGTATTTAAGAATTTTTACTCTATTTTTTATATTCTTTTTATTTAACCCTAAAATCTACGCACAAGATTGTAGCGTTTGTAACACGGAAGAGGATGTCCTAATGCTAGTTGAGTCTGGTTTCAATCCTCCCGCTTTTCAAATTAATATAACATGTATAAATATTACAAGTCCTGAATGTCCAGGAGATATCTCGGGCGGTGAAATCTTTGCATGTTGGGAGATTTTAGGTGACGACGAATTGGCATATGGAGACTTTAAGTTGAAACCTTCCGATTGCACAGCCGATAGTTGCTATCTAGAAGGAGAAGGGTTTTATGTGCCAGGTGGTGGTGGTGACGAGTCATTTATATGGGGAGGCTTGACCCCTGGTGAATCTTATACATTATTCTTTGACGGTTACCTAACTGACGGATTTTATTATGACACTGACTTAGTAATTGCAGAACCAATATATGATGAGATTAGTATATCAGAACCTATAGGAGTTGAGCAACCTGCATGTCCTGGATCATCTGGAGGATTTATACTACCTAATATTTCCGGAGGGTGTTCATCTGCTATTTATCCTGATGACTATACAGTAACCATAAATGGAAATGATTTTAACATTAATGATGGATGTTTGGGGTGTACTGATATTATTACGTTTGATGGAGGTGAAGATGGGGTAGTTGACTCAACAGATTTCACGGTAACAATCATTGCATATGACAATTGTTCTGGATGCTCTGGATCTATCACATATGACTTTACACCAGCAGAATATGTTGCAAATGAAGTTTTAATATATCATGAAACATGTGATGGTAATGCAGATGGTGAATTTGTAATTAACCTTGAAGGAGGAACACCTGACTTAGACTACTTTTTTTGGGATAGCGCTAATATTGATCTCACAGACCCTATGAATCCTGACACGACATATTCCTTACTTTACCTTGGAGCAAATGACTATGATTTAACAGCAGGAGAAGGTTTTGGCGGTGGGTTTGATGGGACAGGTGATCCTCTTGGTCGCCCCTTTCTACTAAGAGGAAAAGATGGATCATGTGATCTTATGAATTACACAGAGGAAAATCCATTATTATTATATACATTGTCTAAGCCTGTATTAGACACAGCACAAGTCAATAAAATTCAACCAATATGTAATATATCAAATGGCCCACCTGATGGCAACCCATTTACTTCTTCCGATGATAATGCACTAGGTCAAATTGAATTCCCATTAGGCGCACTTAGTGGCGGTGATAATTTAAGCGATATTGACTTATCAGATGATAGTAATTGTGGTGAAGCGGGCTCAAATTATTGGAATTTTGTTTTAAAACGTTTTGAAGAAGGCGATTATATTGAAGTGGAAACACTGACAACGGGCGATGCTTTTGGCGAGGAAATGATATGGGATAATTTAACAGAAGGAGTATATTATATTGATATTGAATATCCATCGATAGATTTTGTTACAAGTATGTATTGGGATAGTAATGGAAATGTCACTACTGAACACACTTGCTACATTAATGAATCTAGTGATTGCCAAGATGAAAGATTTGGTCCATTTAATCTAAATGAGCCATCAGAAATTAATTTTGATGTTGATCCTAATGATGAAAATAATCTATGTTATGGTCAAGAAAATGGATATGTGGAAATAGATAATGCAACAGGGGGAAACCCTTATTCATCAGATGCAACACTATCCAACCCAATACCTAACACCGCTGGTGATGGCTATTATGAATTAATGATCTACGATGAAAGTGAAATTGAGACAATTGAATCATATCCTAATTTAGGTGCAGGTTTCTATCATGTAACATTAATTGACGCAAATGGATGTGAAAGCAGTCTGCCAATAGAAATTGAAATCACTGAGCCGGACTCATTGAATCTTGATGACCCATCTGTTTTTTCATATAGTATAGATCAACCACTTTTATGTTTCGGTGAAGACATTGCGGTACTATCTATAACATTTGATGCAACCGGACTAGGTCTCGAAGCACCATTTACATATGAATTAATTGATACTAGTACAGGTACAACCATTCAAACTGTTGTTGATTTTGATGATCTTATATTTGAAAATTTATCTGCTGGCGCATATCAAATCTTGATTTATGACAGTAATTATAATTCTGAAGATGAAACCACGAGCTCATGCGCTGCTTTCTCACCTATAATTGAAATAGATGAACCTGACTTATTACAGGTTTCAATAGATAATGCTACTGACTCATTACTTTGTTTTGGTGATGATGATGGCTTTATAAACATTGATGTAACCGGTGGTACCGGAACCTATTCCTACGATTGGTCTAATGGAGAAACAACTGAAGATATTAGTGATTTAATAGCTGGATCCTACTCGCTTACAGTACCTGATATATATGGATGTACAGATACATTCTCGCATACAATCAATGAACCAG
>PBKX01000034.1 GCA_002722215.1 Flavobacteriales bacterium
CAAAATAATTAAATTCAGATCTATTATACATAGACTTAAAAACATCTTCAGTATTATATTGTTCATCATCTGTCTGAACCGAAGAATCTAACTCTAGATTAACATTGTATTGCTCATTTGTGAAACGTGTCTTAGAAAAAGAAAATATACTGCTCCAATTATATTGGTCATCTGATAAACTTTTTAGCTTCAAATAATTATTATCTCGATAAGTCAAGTAATGTTGATCAATCGCGGTTCCTTGAAAAGGGAAAAAATTTTCCTCACCAAGATCAATAATTGATTCACTAAAAAAGGATTTCTTAAAAAAGAATTCAATATTCTTAATCCTACGCCTCCAATGAAAGTCACCAAAATATTGATTTTTCGATCGCCAATCCTGGGAACGCATCGTTTCATCTCCAGAACCTGTAAAATGATAATTTCCAAAATTAAAATGAATCTTGTTTTCTAAGAACTCTCTATCAAAATCAAGAAAAATTTTTGCCACCCCAATACTTTCCATGTATGTTTCTAAGCCAATTTGATTCTTGAGATTTTGTTTAGAAATTAAATTAACTACACCTGCAGTAGAATTTGTACCATAAGCAACTGATCCCGGGCCTTTTAGTATTTCAATCCGATCAATTGCAGATAAGTTAATTTGAGATATATCAATTTGAGTTCCCTTTCTCCCAATTACTGGAACACCATCAATTAATATATTAATATTATTACCTTGTATACCCTGCATATTCAAACTCGTTCCTAAAAATGGATCCACTTCTAAATCAAAAAGAGCGTGATGAGTTAACAAATCTCCTAAATTATTAGATGCAGTTTCTGTAATCTCTCGACGAGCAATAATCAACATATTATTCATAGACTCTGACACCTTTGTTGAATTAATCTGACCAGTAACCACCACTTCGTTTAAAGGTGAACTAATTAGATTCATAGTATCTATAGAATTAATTGTCTGGCTATCTATTTGTGATAATAAAATATCCTGTGTTTTTGATGAAAAATTAAATCCAATAACAAAAAGAAAACATAGCAAGTGTTGAAAATATATCATTTTATCTCTGAATAATAATTTTCCTATTAACGTATTGCTCATTACTTTCTAAAATAACAAAATATAATCCCTCTTGAAAATTACTTAAATCAATATTAGTATGATTATGATGTTGTTCATTTAATATAATGCGACCACTAGCATTTACGATAGTTAAATTAGCTGTATTCTGCGTAGAATTAATAGTAAAATAACCACTGCTTGGATTCGGTGATATTGTAAGAGAATCAAAATTTATTATCTCTGACACATATGTTGGATTATATGGGATATCTTCAATCAAAAAAGAACAATTACCTGATGCTCCACCAGAAAAAGACTGGAAAATAATCTTATACATTGAATTTGCTTGTTGATTCAATATGAAATATGCACGATCTGGTACAATACTAAAACCACCACCTCCATATACTTTCCAATCCCACCCTATAGTGTTGATGCTATTTGAAGAGCTATTTAAGATTGTTTCTGCAGAGGGATTTACATCTAAAAATCCATCATATTCAAAGATTATATTATTATTACTAAGAGCCCCTGTTACAGTATAAAACAACTCATCGTCATTATTTAATTTATTAAGATCCTCCTCATACTTGGTAAAGACAAGATCCCAATTGTCTATGCTAGGTTCCCTATCAACAATTTCCATATTATTTAAAGAATAATAAATGAATTTTTTATCGCTATACGCTGATGTATTTAAATTTATATTTTGCTCATTTGATCCATCAAGATTTGCTATAGTAAAATAAAAATTTCCGTCATAGAGACTATTAATCTTTAATTTCTTTGATTCTATTCCATAATTAATTATATATATATTATTACCTTCTGTAGTTTGATTCTCAGGATTATAAGTGCCCCAGCCATAATTTAACTCTCCTAAAGCATTCACTACAAATGCTCCATCAGACCAATCTACATTACTATTCCTAAGTTGAATAGCATCAATAGGTATTGATTCAATTTGATCCCACTCATTTAAATTATTTGAAACTTGAAATAATACAACTCCATTACCACTATTAATTCGGATATTATTATCCGACTCATTTGTAGAAAAAGCAAGTTCCCAATTTGATCTTTCAGGATATGCAGTAATACCGTTAGTTAGGGAATAATAAATATCATATTGATAACCTGAACCCATGCTAAACTCTATTAATTCTTGAGTCCTAAGCACCGAGGTTGTGAATAATAAAACTATAATAAGTAATTTATTTAACATATAAAAAATTGATAACATTAAACTCGAAGGCAAATGTATTAATTTAATTTAGATTAATTCTAAATTATGTCCTATTTTCTCTATTTTTCTGACTCCATAGATTCATACATTTCAATAAACAAGCGAGTTGCAAATTGAAATACTTTTTTGGCTTCTTCAGCCATATCATCATTCAACTGCTGATATATAGAATTTGCTAATTCATGAGGATTTTCAAAATCATAATAACGACCTTTCCCAGGTATTTTTTTAGCAATCATTTGACCACCTCTCAAATCTCCTAAATACCTAACATAAACATGTGCGATAAAATCATCTTTTTTGTTTATGTTTTCCACATAAGAAACATACTCAATTGTACTAACTGTTAACATATTATCTATATCTATATTGAGATCTTCATTTAATTCAGCTATATCTACATTGATATTATCACTTCTTTTTAATTTTTCTTGAGGTAATTTAAATGATTTATGGGTCTCCAATGCAAGATAACAAGCATGTTGATTAACAAGATATTTTAAATAAGAAGCAGGTGCTATTTTACCACTCATCAAAATGCTGGTAAATTTTTGCCTTTCAGCATCACGATGTTGCTCCATCGTTAATTCTTTTAAGTTCATTTTATTGTAATTTAGGGTAATATTTAGATATTAAACTATAAAAATTATGAGCAATAAACAATAAAATATATGATTAATCGAGATGTTTCAAAAATTATAAAAAAAAGACGATCCATATTTCCTAAACAATTTAATGGAGATGAAATAAGTAACAATACTATTCTAGAGATATTGCAAAATGCTAATACAGCCCCTAGTCATAAATTAACCCAACCATGGTTTTTTAAAATTTTTACAAAATCAGGTAAACAAAAATTAGCAAATGAAATAATAAAACTCAAACAAAAAAAATCGGATATCTTTGAAAAGAAAATTATTTCTAATTTTGAGCTTTCAAGTCATATAATTTGTATCTGCATGCGTCGAGACAAAAGTAAATCTATACCAGAATGGGAGGAAATTGCAGCGACTGCAATGGCGGTTCAAAATATTTGGCTATCGTGTGTAAACAGTAAAATTGGTGGTTATTGGAGTTCCCCAGATGTAATTGGCAAATTAAATATTTTTTTAAATTTAAGTAAAAATGAAAGATGTTTAGGTTTGTTTTATTTAGGAATATATGACTCAACACCATTGAGAAGTGTACCTAGAAAAGATATAGAAACAGACATAGAGTGGATAGAATGAATATTTCTTATTTAAAAAGAATCTAAATAATGGACTTAAATAAACTTTATTATTTAGAATTATTATAAATTAATTATATTTAAAAAAAACAAAGAGACATGAATGAAAATATGGACCCGTTTTTATCTTAAAACATAACCATATAGATGCTGTAATACTTATTTTTTAAAAAAAATAAGTATATTTAGAACGATCATTCCAAACTAAAAAAAAATGAATATATATCTAAGTATAATACTCAGCCTAATATCAAACTACTATTTATTTGGACAAATAATCTCATATGAATTGTCTGAAAGCTGGTCTCAAGAAGACGTTGCAAACTTATATAATGAATATGGAATACCACAATCTGCAGGACAAATAAATTACGCTGTTGACGGATACAAGGTTTTATACTTTACACCCGATTATAATGGAGAGTTAGTAATTTGCTCAGGCGCTATCTTCCTGCCATCAGGAATAGGATGCTCACCACCCGTTTTAAGCTGGCAACACGGGACAGAATCAAATGATAATGGAGCCCCTTCAAATGTGGGGAATAACTATAATGATTTAATGGGAGTGGTCGGAGCTGCTAATGGATACATTGTTACAATGAGTGATTTTATAGGATTAGGAGAGGGCGAAGGTATTCACAATTATGTGCATGCGGACACCGAAGCATCTTCAGTGATTGATTTAATTATTTACGGCAAAGAACTCGCTACAGAGTTACTGGGAATTGCCCCAAACAACCAACTTTTTCTATTTGGCTACTCTCAAGGAGGGCACGCCACTATGGCCGCAGTCAAAGAAATAGAAGCTAATTATAGCGATCAATTAACAATAACTGCGTCATGCCCTATGGCAGGACCATATAGTATGTCTGGAGCACAAAGACTAATGCTAGAAAGTGGTGCCCCTTACCCAAATCCAGGATATTTACCATATGTTCTATTTGCGTATGATAAAATATATAATTTATATGATAATATAGATGATGTGTTACTTTATCCTTACAATAACAATTTATTTCCACTCTATGATGGAACATATAATATGTGGGAAATTAATTATACAATGTGGGAAATTGGAGAAGAACTATATGGAATTCCAGAAGAAGAATTTACTCCAATTCAAATATTTCAAGATGAATACTATGAAGAATATCTAAGCAATGACAATCATCCATTTAAACTTGCATTGGCTGACAATGACGTTTATAATTTTACACCTCAATCAAATATGATGCTTTTTCATTGTAGTGGAGACGATAATGTAGCTTATGAAAATTCTCAAATTGCATATGATTACTTTATTGAAAATGGAGCGGAAAATATCCAACTTGAAGACTTAGGGAATTTTAATCACACAGATTGTGCCTCTTTTGCAATTTTAGGGGCAAAAATATGGATTGACACAATGGCTGACCTATGCGAACCAACTAGCATAAATGAATCTAGAACTCAAAGTAAAGAAATGATCAAACAGATTGATTTTCTCGGCAGAGATATCGAAAAAAACACTGTTAATCAAAATATTATTTCAATATATAGCGATGGATCTTTTCAAAAAAGGTTAAAAATTCAATAAATTATCCTAATAGCTTAGCTAGGCGTTCTTTAAAATTAGTATATGGCGGATATATAAATTTTGCAATAGAAAATCCTGATCTTTGAAACAATACAGATTTTGCATTAGAAAACTCTAAAAAACCATTTTTACCACCTGTTTTTCCAAAGCCACTACTATTAACACCACCAAATGGTAAATTTGGATTTGCATACTGTAACATACAGTCATTGATCCCCACGGTTCCAGATGAAGTTGAAGCTAAAAATCTATTTATATAACGGTTTGATTTACTAAATAAGTATAGAGCTAAAGGCTTATCTGTTTTATGAATGAAGTCTAAAATAGCATCAAAATCATCATACACAATAATCGGCAAAATCGGACCAAAAATTTCATTTTTTAAAATAGGATTTGACATATCTAAGTCTTGAACAATTGTAAGCGGAAAATAACCATCTAATCCCTTATCATCTGATTCTATTAAAACACTACCACTATGAGACAAACACTCTTTCAAGATTGCTTTCAATCTATTGTGGTGTTTTTTATTTACAATGTGTCCATAATCCGATTTTTTGGAAAAAAATTTCTTAAGCACCTCTTCGATAGATGAAATAAATAAATTATAAGACTTAGAATGAACAAATACATGATTAACAGCAATACAAGTCTGACCACAATTTACATACTTAGACCAAAGGATTTTTTCTGCTGCATCTTTAATATTTGCAGTCTCATCAACTATAGTATGATTTTTTCCGCCTAACTCAAGAGTAACAGAGGCTAAATTTTTAGCCGCAGACTGCATAACCAGACTACCTATTTCTGGAGAACCAGTAAAAAATATATGATCAAATTTTAAACCCACCAAGTAAGAGCCCACAGTATAATCTCCCTCTATCACCGAAATTTCACTTGTCTTAAAAATTGATTCAATAATCTCTTTAATTAAAGAAGAGGTGCTGGGTGTAAATTCTGACGGCTTTACAACTACACAGTTACCCGCTGCAATAGCAGACACAATAGGATTTAAAGTTAAATTAAAAGGATAATTCCATGGAGATAGTATCAAACAAACGCCCTTAGGTTCATAATAAATTTTGGACTTCGTCCCTATTAAATGAATAGGGGTCCAGACTGATTTTGTAGCAGCCCATTTTTTGATATTCTTGAGAACAAAATCGATATGACTTAACACAGGGTTTAATTCAGTGGCATAAAATTCTGAAAGAGGTTTTTTATAATCCTTTAGACAAGTATCTATAATGTATTGCTCATTATTGACAATCCATTTTCGGATTTTTTTAATCTTAATAATTCGATCTTTGATATTCGATGACAAAAGCGTGCTCCGGAAATAAGATCTCTGATTAATTAAAAGATTATCTAACTCTTTCATTTGACAACAATAAGTTCTTTTTCCACTGTCCCATCATCATATATATTGATAACAAAACCCTTTCCTGGAATGATCTTCCTACCTAAAATATCAACTTTTTTAATTAGATTTTTTTCTGAATCTAATTCTGGAAGCAGAATAGGCTCACAAGCATTCTGACACTCCTCTAATGTCCAAAAAGGCACAATGCCAGCACACCCTCCCCACCATGTCACTTCACATTGACCAGTGTCATCATTAAAATAATAAGTCTCAATAGCAGCAAAGCAAGGACCAGGGTCAGGATCTAAATCACAATTTTCTGACAAGGCCAAATCATTCCATTCACATGCGAATGACTCATAATACCAAGTATATAATTCTAAGTTGAAATTTTCCGTTATTTCAACACTTTCTTGAATATCTAAAACGTGTATACTTTGGTTAGCAATGCCATAATAATCAACATTCTCAATGGCAATCGTATCCCCGAATTCATTAAATAAGACAAACCCTGGATATGGGAATATGTTCTCTGACGAATTATTTTCAATCATCACACTAAACTGATCAGGATTAATTTGATTAACAGATACTAAATTAAGATCTAAACAATCTTCTTCATTTTCATCACAAATACCATCTCCATCTGAATCATTTATACAAATACAATCACCTAACACACATTCATAAAACTCATAACATAAAACAGTAACACACTCTACCTCATCACAAACACCATCCTCATCTAGATCATTGATGCAATCGCCATTACAGTCATAATAATCTTGAGGATATTCACAATAATCAGGAAGTGCGATAGTAGCATTGATATCATAATTGCATGCTAACTCATCCATACAACCATAACAAGAATAATCACATTCACTAGGAATAGTACACTCAGGACAATAATTACAAGCCTCTAGAGAGATGCAACCTAAATATTCACAAGATCCATCTTCTATATTAGCATCAGGATCAAAATTATATGCTTCTGAATCTGTACATCCATAAATATATGTACAAGAACCATCATCAAAGTCACAATAGTCACAGTAATTACTTGCTGTTGAATCTGTACATCCTATATATAAACAGGATCCATCATCATTTGTTGCTTCAGGTTCATAAACAAAAGATTCTGGATCAGTACAGCCTTCTACCTCAATCTCATCACAAATACCATCACCGTCGATATCATTTAAACAGCCTCCATCACAATTTAAATATGTTTCAGTTGGATATTCACAAGAGCCATTATCATCTGTTGCTGTTTCAGTGTAATTACATGCTTCAGGATCTGTACAACCTAAAACACAACTTGTATTCCAAAAAATATTTTGACTAGGATCTGAAACAATATCAAAATCAGCCCAAAAATTTCCACAATTATCTTCAGAAACTGAATAATCACAAGTAAGAGCATCTAAATCAAAACAACAAGGTATATGGCAGGTGCCACAATCATCTGAAATACCACAAGTGCCATTATCGATTATCGCCTCTTGGTTATAATTACATGCATTAGAATCTGTACAACCTATACAAGAATAATCACACGAACCATCTAATATAGTAGCCTCTCCATTATAATTACATGCATTAGAATCTGTACAGCCATAACAAGAGTAATCACATGAACCATCTAATATAGTAGCCTCTCCATCATAATTACATGCAGACATATCCAAACATCCCGCACATGATTCATATTCACACGAATCATCTCCAAACAACGCATCTAGATCATAATTACATGCCGTTGAATCCATACAACCCAAACATTCATAATCACATGCATCCCCCACTCCATCATTATTAAAATCTTCTTCGATAATTGCTATTTCACTATAATTGCAAGCCTCTGAGTCCATACAACCAATATCATCTGGATCACCTAAATATATATGGTCATCACCCTCTTGATAAGGGACATATGCAAAGGGTAAAAAATACATTTCACACGTAGTATAATCACACCAAAACATATCTTGAGGTGGATCATTTGGATTTGTAGGGTTACTAGATGTATTATCATATGTAGCATGTGCATGTAGCGTATAACCTTCTGGTAACTTCAACATATACTCTGGTTGATAAAAAGTTTGCCAATTAAAATCCCAGTCTGGAATACTAATAATTGGTATAGTATCGCCGTCATTTTCAGCATAAATCAACCATGATTCACCAATCAAATGCATGTGAGGAAGAACACTAATAATACTCATATCAAAAGGAATCTCATAAGAATTATAGTGGGTGTAAATTTCATTTGCAGGAATTTGAAGTTGAGTATCTAAAATAGTCAATACTTCAACTTCTCTTTCTACAGGTTGTTCTTTAAAAAATAGATTTAATGAGCTTTGGTCATATTCATCAATTGAGCTTGGAGCATAATGCATTTGTATAGCAATATCTGCTCCAGCTGGTAAAACAAAACCAATATCATTATTCCAAAGTGGTGGAACCATCCCTGGAGTATAACCCGCTGCAAACTGAGGAACAGTGCCGGTACAAAAACCACTTTCACACTCATAACCATATTCTGGAGTAGATGCATCTAAAGCAGCACAAGCACCTTCAGTATCAATGTTTACTAAAACATGATGCACAGCTGATAAATTACCAGGCTGAATTTCAATCGATTTTAAATATTTATCCTCAGTGAAATTTGTAGAAAAAACAAAAACTCGATAGTCATCTTGGTTATTACCTTCAATCAAATACTCTTCTTCCATAGTAAATACTGCATCGGGCACACCAATCACCGATCCTTCTGGAAATTCGGGAATTGAAGCTTCTAGCACTGGATCTCCTTGAGGCATGCCTGCATCGACCCAATCAACAATTAATTGTTTATCCTCGTCTGTCAAAACTCTTTCACCAAGAAAATGTGAATAATCAGGATCTGCATGCCAAGGAGGCATATACCCTGATTGAGTCACAAACTTCAGCATTTGACCAAGAGCGGCAACTTCCTCATAACTAGTAAAAGGCATTGGACCAGCACCACCATCTCTATGACATTCTGTACAATTATTGTATATAATTGGTGATATATCTTCACTGAAATTTACCTGTGAAAATAAAAGACATGGAAAGAATAATAAAAAAAGAATGTTTTTCATAAATTTAGCATTGTTTAAAATTTATCTATAGTGCAATTTATATAATTTGAAATAATACATATTATTAAAAATTGCTCATATATTAATGTAAAGTTAAAAAAAAGAATTATGAAAAGTGTTATAACATGTGATATGGAAGGTGTCATTGAAACTATGAATGGTGATGCCGAAAAAATATTTGGGTATAAAAAAGAAGAATTAATCGGCAAAAAAAGGGTCTCTTTATTTTCACCTGGAGAAATCGTTCTTCAAAATGTAGAAGGATGGCTCAATACAGCTGTCAAAGAGGGTGAATATATTGGAGAAACTTATTTTTTAAAGAAAACAGGCGAAAAAATAAATGCTAAAATTAGAATCACACCCACTTTTGCTAACGGTAAAGATCAAGCACAAACCGGCTATTGTGGCGTTACTGAAGTTATAGAGAAAGATATACAAGTACCAATTAATTTTTCTACCAAAATGATTAAAATGCTGGCAATAACCAGAATGCCTTTCACATCTGCATCACTACTACCAGTATTTGTCGTAGGAGCATATTTTGCTGGAATGGGAGATGGCCTTTTCAATATTCCATTATTTGTTCTTACAATTTTTGGTATCTTAATAGCTCATCTTGGGATTAATGTATTTAACGATTATTTTGATGTTAAAGATGGAACAGACGAAGCAAATACAGAGTATTTTCAACAAGTTTCAGGAGGAAGTAGAGCAATAGAACTCGGACTAATTACACTACAAGGCACAAAAAAACTCGGTATTATACTTACCATCTTAGCATTAGGAATAGGTGGAGTAATTTTATCTAATATCAATCCATTAAATTTCAATGGAACTATTCAAATAGCATTAGCAGGCCTTTTTTTAGGATACTTTTATACAGCGAGACCACTAAGACTCGTAGCCAGAAGAGGATTAGGTGAGATTGCAATTTTTTTAGCTTTTGGGCCACTTTTAACACTTGGAACTGGCTATGCTATATTTAATGGAGATTTTGCAAATAGCATGCATTTCATGAATTGTATATTACTAGGCATCCCATTAGGATTACTGACTACAAACATATTACTTATCAATGAGTTTCCAGACATGAAAAGTGACGCAAAGACTGGAAAAAATCATCTTGTAGTGACATTTGGGAAAAGGACAAGCAGATGGATCTATTTATTATTTTTATTATTAGCCGTTGCATCTTCTTTTTATATGTATCAAGAGTTAAGGAATCAATACCTATTAATCCCAACAATATTTTGTTTTGCTTTTGGGACTTATATATTTAGACACATATTAAAACACTATGAATTAAGAAGTCTAGTTGATGCTAACTGGAAAACCATTGGTCTACAGGCACTGTATTCAATAATACTATGTATTTGTTTAATTTTTGGATTTTAATTATATTGACTACATGAAAAATTATATTACCCCACTAATTTTCATGTTCTTTTTTTCTTGTTCTATAGGGCAAAGTATTGACTATGAAACCCAAATACAACCTATTTTTTCTAATAGCTGTATGCCATGCCACCAAGGCAGCAATCCTAGTGCAGGCCTAGATTTAACATCATATGACAATGTGATGCTAGGCTCAAATAGTGGCGCTGTCGTCGATATTGGCGATTACCAAAACAGTGTTATTTGGCAAGAAGTATCATCTGGAGACATGCCTAACAATATTGCTAATAATAATATGGGAATTCCTGATTTAACCAATAATGAAGTAGAATTAATCGAAAATTGGATTCTTGATCTACAATGCATGGTTATATTATGTGAAGAAAATTATCAATGTGTTTTAGGTGAATGTCTTTGTATTAATGATGCTGACACAGATGAGGTGTGTGATGAATCTGATAATTGTCCTAACACCTGGAATCCTGATCAAACTGATTCTGATAATGATGGAATTGGTGATGAATGTGACTCAACACCTCTATCAATAGATGAGACAACTAGAAAATATGAAGTTATGAAAACAGTGAATCTATTAGGCCAAGAGGTCAATCCTGAAACAAAAGATAATACGATAATAAAAATTTATCAAGATGGGAGTATAGAAAAAATCAAACAGATTAAATAAGCTTTATTTAATCTGATATATTTTATCAATCGAACCATCGCTATATATTTCAAAATACACACCCTTTGTCTTTAATATTTCTCGACCTAACAAATCTAGTCGTTTTATAAGATAGATGTCGTTTTTCTCCTCTATTAAAATAGTGGAATTACAGAAAGAGGGGTAAATATATGGAGGTCCTTCAATGGGATTTCCTACTACTAATTCGAACTTTTCAAAACCAAGAAATTCTGGAGATAACTTCTCACACCTAAAGACACTATTAGAGGGATTATTACCAGGAAAGCCAGCAGTGGGTGGACTATCACCCTGATTTAAAATCATATTCCCAAATACTGGATTTATATATTCCCAAACAATATTTGACAATTGATCAACTTCATAAAATGTGCCTTGAGGACCACTACAAATAAGTGTATTGCCATTTTCAAGTCTTTGACAACCTGATATATGATCTGCATAAAAATCAGTTGGGTTATCAGCCACATATGTCCAAATTAAATCTGATGGCCCATATGGCTCACCTGGTTCAAGATCATAATTATAACCATTGACAGGAATAGAGATTTCATCTATACTCGAATAATCACCATCTGGCCTATTTTGGCCATTATTAAAAATTAAAATATTGTCTCCACCAGGAAAACTTGAATCAATCCATTGAACATGATGTTGGCCAAAAAGAACTCTATCAGCTACATCTCCCCTACCATAAGCCATTGGATTTCCCCATCTATATAAAATATCTCCACCCATACCAGAATTGCCTCCAGAATTACTAGCAGCCTCCTCAGTTGTAGTACTATGATCAATAATCCAAAATTCATTCAAATGCCTAGAGCTAATAATTATCTGATCTAAATCAGAATTATATTCAATAGAATTAGCATGGATCCAATCTGCTTTGCCTCCTGCATTACTTAATCCTGGACCAACATAATTTATATTCAATAATTCAGGGTGATCTGAAACAATACCATAATTTGGGAGGTCTGGATCTATATCCTGAATAAGGTGATCCCACAGGTGCCATTCCCAAACAATATTACCACCATCTTCAGTAGGTTCTATTTCTATTATATACTCAGGCCACAACTCACCATCTTCTAATAAAGCTGGATCTCTACCATGTGCAATTGCTTGTTCTGCGGTTTTTCTTTCCCAAGCCAACATCAAAATATTTCCATTTGGCAAAGGCTCCACATCATGATGTTGGTGATACGTCTCACTATTATATGGATAAGACCAAGTAACATTATTATTCCAATCTAATTTTTCAATACCTCCACCAATACCTCCTGCCTGAAATACCTCTAAGGTATTAATTTTTGTTGTCCTTAATAAGGAGCCATCTTCTAAAAAATAGATCGAACCACCCGTTCGATAATCACTTGACCATTCATTAATAACATTACCACAATTATCAATTAAATATGTTTTTTTTGAGGGGCTAAAAAGTGTATACCCATCATAAACACCTTCACTATATTCAAAAACACCCACTGTTTGGTTCTGTGAAAAAACAAATGATACTGAAAAGATTAATAGAAAAAAATAAAATCTTAATACGCCCATTACACAAATGTATTGAATGTTTTGAAAAAATTATTAAAGGAAGGCAATTAGATATTTTTTCTAATTGACCAAAAAAGACACAACCAAGCAAAAACTAAACTAAGTCCTCCAAGGGGTGTAATCATACCAAAAACACCATTTCCTGTCAAACACAAAAGGTACAATGATCCTGAAAAAAATAAAATACCTATTACACACAAGTAAAATGCATATTTAATTAACCTTGCATCAAACTTATCATAAGATAGACCTAAAAACAATAAAAAAAAGACATGATAGAACTGATATTTGATAGCTGTCTCAAAAACACCAACCTTATCAATAGAAATTAAATAATCTTTAATCATGTGAGCGCCAAAAGCGCCAATTAGAATAGATATTGAGCCTAAAATGGTCGCGGTAAGTAAAATGGTCTTCTTCATTAAAAAAGTCCTTTAGCGACTAAATATGGGATCAAAAGCCAAATCAAACCTTTAATCAAGAAGAACAAAAAAAAGATTAGAGCGACCTTCCAACCCTTTTCTTTAATCAATGCTTTAAAACCTCTTTCTTTATATATGTTAATGTATTCTTTAAACCACATTGTAAATAATCATATTATTTTAGACATCAAAAATAAAAAAAGAACAATAAAAAAGGGGCTTAAAAAGCCCCTTTTTTATCAATAGTTGAAAACTAATTATTTAACCATAACTGTTCTCGTAATAATATCATCATTAGATATTAAGTTTACTTGATAAATACCTTTTGAGTATTTATTCATATCTAACGTAATTTCTAATAAACCATTTGTTACTACATAATTGTTTGAACTGATCATTTGACCAATTGCATTAACAAATTGTATAGTTACATCTTTATTAGAAGTTGACGTAAACTCAATATTTAATAAATCTGAAGCTGGATTTGGATAAATGACAGCAGAGATTGATGAAACATCATCAAGACCTGAACACCAATGGTGTTGCATTTCCATTACTCCATCACCATCTGTATCAACTTCAAGTGATTCGCCATAACAGTCGTCATTATCAGCCCAAGTAGCATTTGGCCATCCATCTATTACGGGATTCTCTGGACCATCTACATCACATGTAGTAACACATCCTTCAAATCCATTGTCAGGATTTCCATCTAAATCTAATTGGAAATAATC
>PBKX01000035.1 GCA_002722215.1 Flavobacteriales bacterium
GCAACTAAGAACATGAATATCGTTAAGTAAGACTTTTCGATAAACAATAAGAAAAGCCTCGATTATTCGGGGCTTTTTTTATACAATTTTAATAAAACGTTCTTTGTCTAAACGAAATCGTTTCCCATAAACACCATTACTTGCTCTCTTTCCAGCACTTATTACCATACATATTTCCGCCTGTTTAGGTAATTTAAGGAGTTTTTTGATTCTAAATGAATCAATACCTTCCATGGGGCAGCTATCATATCCAAATGCTCTCAATGATAACATAAGAGTTTGACAAGCTAATGACGTTGATTTTTGAGCCCATATTTTCATGTCATTATAAGATACAGGTTCTCTGGGGATAGGTCTTTTTAAACCTATAAAAAATGTAGAAATTCTTTTAAGAAAACCAAATAATCCTAAAAAACCTTGATTATATGCAAGAGGTACTATTTTCTTATAGTAAGTAGATACAGCTTGAGGCAATTCCTTGTCTTTAAACATATCTAACATAGATTGAGTATTTAATTTCCAATTATCTGGTCTTGCAACACAGACTATTAATTCTTTTGCTGTCGCAGCTGCTGGTTGTCCTAGACAATAATAAATTAGTTTATTTTTTTTTTCTAAATCTTTAACCCAATAAAATTCCCAAGGTTGAAGATTGGATGAATTTGCAGATAATAGAGATAGTTCTAAACATTTTAGCATATCCTTTTCTTCAACTTGTGAATCATCATAAAGACGAACACTTCTTCGACTTTCAACAACTTTAATAAATTCATCCTTATTAACATTAATGGCTTTTTCGATATATGTGTTTGAATCTTCAAATAGTTTATTTAAAATACGTTCATTAGATTTAGACATAAATAATTGTTTAAATTAGACCTTTTAATTTCTAAAAATATGAAGAAAATACTATTTATTTTTTTATTGTGTTCACCATTTTTGTATTCCCAGTTAGAATATAAATATGATACAAATTCCAAGACACTACCCTACTGGGTTCAAGAAATGTATTCTGATCATCCTGATCCTGGTAAAGTAGAGTTACTATATAATGATTTTTATAAAGAAAATAAATTTATAAAAAATAAACATACTCAATACTATAATAGATGGAAGCGCTATTTGTCTAGAGAGATTGGGGCGTCTAACAATAATAAATTTAAAAAAGACATTCGCAATAAATATGGATTGCCAGAATGGCAATGTGTTGGTCCATTTGATTTTGATAGACATGCGGCGAGTTCATCTTATGCTGCTGGTGCTGCTCATCTATATACTGTCGAGCAAGCTATTAGTAATACAAATATTTTATATGCAGGTGGTGCAACTTGTGGTCTATGGAAGTCAGAAGATAAAGGTCTACATTGGAATCCTTTATTTGATACTGAACTTATGATTAATGAAGTGTATAGTCTAGAAATCGATTTCTCAAACTCTGATATTGTTTATTTCTCATCTGGTGGTGATTTGTATCGAACAAATGATGGAGGGGATAGCTATGAATTATTATATGAATTAGACTTTATTAAGGATATTGTTATGGATCCTAATAATAATAATTTAATTTATATATGTGATGAAGAACAATTATATAGGTTAAATATAGTAGAAAATAATTTAGAATATTTAGTTGCTGGTGACATGTTAGAAATGGAATTTCACCCTACAAATACAAGCATTATATATTTAATAAGACAGACTGGTAATAAAACTGATTTTTTAAAGTCTACAGATGGAGGGGATTCATTTAATATATTTGATAACGGATGGCCTAATCCCGATTCAGAAGATGAACAAAGAAGAACAGAAATTGCTGTAAGTATAGATAATCCTGATAGAATAGTAGCACTAGCAACAGGATCAGCCAATGGCGGAAGTGGTTTATATGGTTTATATGTAAGTGATGACAATGGAGAAAGTTGGGAATTTAGATGTTGCGGAGAGCAGCCAGCAGGAGTTCCGTCTGAAAACAACATGAATTTAATGGGTTGGAGTCATGAAGGTCTTGATGATGGAGGACAGTATTATTATGATTTAGCTTTAGCTGTCAATCCAAATAATGCTGACAATATACATGTTGGAGGTGTTAATCATTGGGTTTCAAATGATGGAGGATATACATTTACTTGCCCATCTAAATGGAGTTGGGCTCCAGATCAAGAAAATACAAAATATGTGCATGCAGATATTCATGATATTAAATATTATGATAATGATTTATGGATTGCATGTGATGGAGGTATTTTTTACTCAAATAATCAAGGCGATACTATACATCAACGTATGTTTGGAATTGCTGGAACTGACTTTTGGGGTTTTGGATCTGGTTTTTCTGATGGTGATGTAATGATTGGAGGCACCTATCATAATGCTACTCTACTAAAAGATAATAATACATATTTACAAGGTGACACTTTATCTGGAACTGATGAACTTGGTGGTTGGGTTTCAATATGTGGAGGTGACAATTATAGAGGTTTTGTTAATTTTGGAGATAATAGAAAAGTGTATTTAGATGAATGGGGTTCAGGTGGTGGATACAAATTGTCTGGGGACAGAAATGTCCCATTAGAGGGATTTAGTATGAGTGTGTTAAGTAACGCATCTTATACAACTGGAGAATCTAGTAATTTAGAATTTGATCCAAGATGTTATAACATAATATATATTGGTAACGGTGATATTTTATATAAATCATATGATAATGGTTATTCTTCTATTCCACTATATGATTTTGAGGAAAAAGTAACATCAATAGAAGTTGGGTGGGATAACCCTAGTGTTATTTATGTTGCTACATATGATGGATACTGGTCAGAAAAAAATGTTTGGAGAAGTGAAGATGGTGGAGAGAGTTTTATCAATATTACACCTTCTTTTCCTGGTATTATAGCAGATGATTGGATCCCTTTTGATATCACTATTAGTAGTGAAAATGCTAATCATGTTTGGATAGCAAGATGTCCAAACAGTTTAAGCTATGAATCATATGAAGGGAGCAAAGTATATAAATCTATAAATGCTGGTGATGATTGGACTAATGTAACAGGATCAGGATTAAATGGAGAGAATATCACAAATATTGAATACCATAGAGGAAGTAACGGAGGTGTATATTTAGGAACAAGAAAAAATGTATACTATAAAAACGATGCTATGACAGAGTGGATTTTATTTAACAATGGTCTTCCATTAAGTACATATTCAACACAACTAGTGCCATATTATAAAGACGGAAAATTAAAAAATGGAACTAATAGAAGTGTTTGGGAGGTTGATTTTTATGAAACTGCAAATCCATCTGCACAAATTGCAGCAGATAGATTAACAATTAATTGTATGAATGATACAGTAAAATTTGTTGATCACTCTGCTATCTCTAGTTTCAATCCAACATGGGCATGGAGTTTCCCAGGTGGAACACCTTCGTCATCTGATGAGCAAAATCCAGAAGTTGTGTATTCTGAAGAAGGCATATATGATGTTTATCTGACTATAACAGATGGTTATGGGTTTGATGGGCAAACAATTATGGGTATGATTAATTATACTAATGATCCACTTACCATGGAAGGTTTTGATTGTGATGGCAATTGTCAAGAAGAATTTATGAGTGTAACATTAATCGCAGAAGATTCTTATGGAGATGGTTGGAATGGAAATAGTATAAGTATTCTAGTAGATGGAGTATTATTAACTCAAAAAACCCTTTCTAATGGTTATTATGATGAGTTTGATTTATGCCTGCCATCTAATCCAAATGTTTGTGTTGAAATTATAGTCGAAGAAGGTGGTTGGCCAGAAGAAGTATCTTGGTATATCGAAGATAATATTGGCAATGAAATTATATCTGGAGAGTCTCCTTTCTATGGTGAACTATATGATAATTGTCCAATATATGGCTGTACAGATTCAGATGCAATTAACTATAATCCTGATGCAAACACAGATGATGAAAGTTGTTGTTTTGGTGCATTCTATACAATCCTTATGGAGGATAGTTATGGAGATGGATGGAATGGAAATACATTAACCATAGGGGAACATGAACTAGAACTTGAAGAAGGCTCAGAATTAGAAGAATTAATATGCCTGTCTGGAGATCAAAGCTGTTTTAATATTGTATGTGATGGGGGTGATTGGCAATATGAAGTTTCATGGACAATTTATAATGAAAATGGAGACTTTATGGTATCGGGAGGAGCACCATATACAGGCTGTTTTTTAGAGGGATGTACAGACCCAATCGCATGTAATTACAATATAGAAGCTACTAATGAAGATGGAAGTTGTGAATATCCAGATTTAAATGGTGATTGTAATAATACTAACTTAGAGATAAATCCAAATAAAGAAGAAGTCATTACTGGTATAACAGATATTCTTGGAAGAAAAATTACTCAAATTGAATCTGGTCAAATATATTTAGTAAATAGAAAAAATGGAAAAACAGAAAAAAATATAAGTTTTAAATAAAGGTTATTGACAATAATTGGATTTATTAAATTCATTCTATAAATTAATTTGTAAATTATGTATAAATTATTTTCAATAAAATTTTAACATGTTCAAGTATTTAAAACATTATTTACCTGTATTCACATCTATACTTTTTATATACACAATCTCAAAAGGAGAATACTATCCAACATTATTTTTAATTGGATTCTCATTATTTCTTATTGTTGGAGATTATATTATGCCAAAGGATCGGCAGATTCAAACCTTTTCCTATCCAAGCATATTAAACTTTTCTCTCTATATCAACCTCCCTATTTTACTGATATTAGTATTATTCACTGTGTCATGTTTAACTAATAATATATCTCAATGGTATTTAGACATTTTAAACACATTATTTTATAATGATTTTTTAGCCATACAAAATTCTTTTAACTCTATAGATAGACTTTCTCTAATAATTCAAAGCAGTTTGCTTATGGGAACACTTGGTGTGGTAGCTGGTCATGAGTTAACTCATAGAATTAAAAATAAATTTGATATGTTTATTGGAAATTGGCTCCTTGCTTTTTCTTGGGATTGCACATTTGCTATTGAACATGTTTATGGTCATCATAAACATGCATGTTTACCTGAAGATCCAGCATCTGCTCAAAGAAATGAAAATATTTATTTGTTTATTATAAAAGCAATTTTCCATGAACATATTGATGGATGGAAAATTGAAATAAATCGTGTCAAAAAAAAAGGATTTCATCCATTGTCAATTCATAATAGAATGATTATTGGATATTTAAGAAGTCTTACTATTACATTTTGTACTTTTTTTGTTGCTGGAGGAATGGGAGTAATTTATTTTTTGATCTGTGCATTGATAACAAAATCTTTCTTAGAAGCTATTAACTATGTTGAACATTATGGATTAGTTAGAGTGAGAGGTAGTAAAGTAGAAATGAGGCACTCTTGGAATTCTAATCATTTTATTAGCAGTATATTTCTATATAATGTTACTAGACATTCTGATCATCATAGATTAGCTAAATTAAAGTTTTGGGAACTTGAGCCATGTCCTATGAATGCACCAATGACTCCATATGGTTATCTTTCAATGCTTTATCTCGTTTTAATTACTCCTTCGATATATAAACATATTATGAATAAAAAATTAATTGATTGGGACTTAAATTATGCTAATGACCAAGAAAAAAGTTTAATCCATGAATTGTATAATAATCCTCACTAATCAAAAAATATGTTTTGTATAAACTAGCATATCATAAGTAACTTAATGATTATGTTCAATGTATAAGTATAGCAAAGATAATATATATGATATTTCATTAATGTCTATTAATAATGAAATGATTGATTTACATCAATTTAGAGGTAAATATATATTATTTGTTAATGTTGCGTCATATTGTGGTTATACGAGCCAGTATAGTGATTTACAAAAATTATATAAAACATATAATAATTTAGAAATAATAGGATTGCCATGTAATCAATTTTTATTTCAAGAACCATTTTCAGAAAATAAAATCCGAAAATTTTGTTCTTTAAATTACGGAATTACATTTTTAATGAGTAAAAAAATAAAAGTTAAAGGAAAGAGTCAACATAATTTATATAAATGGCTAACCAGTAAAGAATTAAATGGCACAAAAGATTCTATTGTAAAATGGAATTTTCAAAAATATTTAGTTGGGAAAAAAGGCGATTTGATTGATTATTTTTATTCTAAAACCAATCCCCTTTCAGCTGAAATAACTCAGCATTTAATCTAATGTCCATCACCATCTTCTTCCATTACATCATTATTTTCTAAAGACGCTTTTTTCTTAATAGGATCAAAATCTAATTTACCAAATTGATATTTGAAAGATATATTAACAGATCTAAATAAGATCTCATAATCTCTAATATTTTCAAAAGTAGTACCATCAGACATTTCCCCTGATATATTTGTAGCAAAAGACTTATATTTATAAAATGGCTCAATCATACCAATGCCAATAGATCCCCTTTTATTAGAAAAATCTTTTTTCAAACCAAAACTCATCATAGAAAAACTTGGTCTTTCACCTTGTATTGTTTGTCTTGGTGATCTAAAAAAAGTTCGTGTTTCAAATTTATATCCTTGACCTAATTCTAGATTAGCACTAACACTATATTTATAATTTAGACTATTTCTTGATAATTCAACATTATTTATTGAAGTAGACATATCATAAGTGTAAATATCTAGAGATCCTCTTAATGTCAATATTTTTTTTATAGTACTAGATCCGAAAAAATTAAACCCATATGAATGATTATCTCCAGTATTTAAATAATTTGTTTCAAAAATATTATCATCTATTAAATAAGTAAATGCTTCAACAACATCATATTTTTCTTTATAATATAGAAAAAAACTTGTCATTAAACCAGGTTTAAAACTTGTATAACCTAGCTCAATCTGATGAGATTGAGATGGCTTAAGGTTAGGGTTCCCTTTACTAATATTATTTAAATCTGTAATTTCAATATTTGTATTAATTCTATGAATATCAGGTCTTTCTATTCTATTGGTATACGATAATTTCAATGTCTGAAACATATTTATTTTTTTAGATACGGTCAAATTAGGCACTATATTAGTATACGTATTCTCGAAAGGATCATAGTAATTATCATAAGCACCTGAAATATTAGTATGCTCAAGTCTAGCTCCCATTAAAACTCCAAAATCATTTAAAAATGAAAAAGTTGACGAAAAATAAGCGGCTGACACTACTTGATCATAATGAAACACATTACTTAAAGAGTCCATTGGTAACCAATTAAGCATAACTATATTATCTATATCTGTAGAATAATCATTAGTTGTATAACGATTAATTCTTTTTATTCCTATTTCAATTTTATCATCATCACCCAAGGGATGCACATAATCAATCTGCCCTGTCAACTCATAACCACTACCATCCATCATATTATTTATTGCAATATCATCATAGCCAATTTGTTCAATACTTAAATCATCATCATGAATATGACCACCATATTGAAAGCTAACCATCAACTCCTGGCCTTCTTTATCTGGAAATGTTTTGATATAATTAAGTGTATATTCATATTCTGTATCCTTATTGGAAGAAGTATCTGAGAGCAAGTATTCAATTGGCTCTGGATTCATCCATATTGACTCTATATATGATACAGTTTCTTTAGCATCATTAAACTTATCATGTCCCCCAACATGAATATTAGACGTGATACTATTATATTGATTTATATCATAATAAATATCTACAGAACCTCTATACCCTATCCAATTACCAACAAAAACTCCATCTTTTATTTGACGATTTAATACTAGTCCTGCACTATCAAATACAGTATTCTCATTATGCAAATTTCCATCTCTAGGCCATCCATATCTAGCGCCTCCACTTGCACTAATTCCAAATCTATTTTTTCCAGCATTTAAGTTAAAAGATGATCGATTAACTCTTGTTCCTGTATTGGTATTAACACTCGCATTGAATCCTTCTATACTTTTTTGATTAGTAATTATATTAATAATACCTGCATCTCCATCAGCATCATATTTAGCACCAGGACTTGTAATAATTTCTATTGACTTAATTTGCTCTGCAGGTATTGTTTGTAAAACATCAGAGATATTACCCTTATGTAAAAAGGATGAAGTTTTACCATTTAGTAAAAATTTCACATTCTCAGACCCTCTTAATGAAATTTTATCATCAATATCCACAGAGACCAATGGGGCATTCCTTAATACATCAATACCATCATTTGCAGATTGGGAAATATCATTTTCAACATTATATACAATTTTTTCTATTTTATTTTCATAAATAGGTGCCTCTGTAGATAATTGAATGTCATTTAATATATATGTATCTAACTCAAGAAAAATATTTTTTAAATTTTTATTTAATTTTTTACCTGTAATATTAATATCAATTGACTTAGATAAATATCCATTATAAGTAAACTCGACAATATAAGCCCCCATTTCTAGCTCATCAAACACAAAATATCCTTTTTCATTACTAATAGTGCCATTTATATTTTTTTGATTATCATCAACAATTTGAAATAGAGTAATATTAGCATATGATAAGGGAAGTTTAGTATCCTTATCTTTTAATAATCCTGAAATTTTACCATATATATCCGAATCTTGTGCAGATGGCCCTTTCTTATAGCGATTTTGAGAAAATGATAAAGAGAAAATGAAGATAAAAAATAAAAGAAAGTATCTATACATTTAGATTATTTTAATAATTAATTTTTAATTTTCTAAAAATAAAACCCAACAACCATGCTGGCCCTATTAATAGAAATTGAATGTCTTGAAAAAAAGATGGTTTTTCCCCCTCTATTTTATGACCTATAAATTGCAAAATCCATGCAAATATAAACACAATGATACTAGAATATAATAAAAAAGTATGACCATCAATACTAGAGTGAGCAAATAAGCCCCAGTATCTATTTAAATCAAACAAATAAACAGTATAATGAATATCTATTAAAACACATGCAGACCATAGCATCATTCCAATAAAAATATTAAATGATAATCTTATATAAAAAATCAGACCAAGTAGAATAAGAATTGTACCCCAATGCGTTAAATTATTTAATAATGGATGATTAAATATATCCAAATATCCATGAGGTATTAATGAAAATAAAGCGATAATACTCCAAAATATAAGAGGAATACAAATCCAATGAATTATTTTGTTTATTTTGTTCTGATGGCTTGCACTATAAGCATCAAACCAATCATTAATTGTAGTCATACTTATATTACTTTTAATTCTTTTTTTAAAGCATTTATTAATCTTATATCATCAGGATCAATATTATCTTTTTCTGCAATCATAATTGAAATCCAATCAACAACATGAATAAAGTATAAATACTGTATTAAATAATTGGAATTATTAACTTTTAATTCTATCAATTCATCAACATTTTTTTTAATCTTAGAAATACTAATTTCCATTCTTTTCTTATTTCTATTAGAGGTGTTTCCTTTTATAAAAATTGGAACAACACATATGTTTTTATTAATCCAAGGAACAATTTCATTATGATTCATTTCTGGAATAATATTATAACAAGCATGTCTTTTTGAATTTTCATTAAGTTGTTGTTTAAAACGGATTGCAACACCTTCAAATTCTGGAAAAGCATATATAAAAGGCATTTTATTTGATATCAAACTACTAACGTGCCTGCCTATCTTAATAATCTCTGTTTGTTCAGTTATTAAGTATTCTTTTGCTGATAATAATTCTTTTTTCATGTTTTCTAATGAAAATCCAGATAATTTACATATCACGAATAATAACTGAACAATTGAATAACACAACATTCCTCTTGGTGCACCACCCGATGGAATCAAGATATAATTAAAAGCATTTTTTTGAGCTATCTTAAGTATTTCACCACCTGAACAAATGCAAAAAATAAATGGTGTTTTTTCTTTTGCAGTATTTAATGCAGAAATAGTTTCTTCAGTATTCCCTGAGTAAGATGACGCAATAAATAAAGTTCTATTATTAACAAAAGAAGGTATTTTATAATCACGATTAATGAAAATAGGAATTGATATTTTATCATGTAAAAGATTTTTGACTACAACTCCTCCTATAGCAGATCCTCCTTGCCCACTAATTACAATATTATCAACATCAGTAATAGATGTATTTAAATTGATAGAACTCCCTATTTTAATAGCTTCGTCTATATGCTTAGGAAAAGATCTAACAAACTCTTTCATTACCATATTTCAACTCTTTTTTCTGGAGATAAATACATGCCATCAGATTCTTTTATATCAAAAGCGTCATAAAATGCCTGTATATTTTGAAGCGGCACATACCCTCTATACATACCAGGAGAATGAGGATCTGTCATTACACGTGTTCTTAAGGCCTCTTCACGCATTTTAGTTCTCCATATAGTTGCCCATGACATAAAAAATCTTTGCTCTTGAGAATATCCATCAATATTCTCAATTATTCTATTTTTTGATAAATAAAGCTGTAAGCCATCAAAAGCAGAGTTCACGCCACCTAAATCACCGATATTTTCACCTAGTGTAAATTTTCCATTGATAAACAGATCAGGTAACACCTCAATTTTATCAAATTGTGATGCTAATGAATCTCCCAATTCATTGAATTTTTTAAAATCATTATCAGACCACCATTGAACTAAATTTCCATCCCCATCATAATCAGCACCAGAATCATCAAAAGCATGTGATATTTCATGACCAATCACTGCCCCTATTCCACCATAATTAATAGCTGGATCTGCCTGAAAATCATAAAAAGGAGGTTGTAAAATTCCAGCTGGGAAGACAATTTCATTATTAGATGGACTATAATAAGCATTTACTATTTGTGGAGACATAAACCATTCTTCTTTATCAACTTTCTTATGAATTTTTTCTAAATTTTCTGTTCTATTCCAAATAGAAAGATTTCTACTATTTTCAAAATAAGACCCTCCTTGATTTAAAGGAGTAATAGTTAATTTAGAATAATCTTTCCACTTATCTGGATAACCTATTTTGATTGTGATTTTCTCCAACTTATCAATAGCCTTTAACTTAGTTTCTGGAGCCATCCATGTTAAATTATTAATTCTTATTCTAAAAGCATCAATAATATTATCAATCATCTCTTGTGCTGTTCTTTTTGCCTCAGGAGGAAATTTTTTATCAACATATAATTTGCCCAAAGCTTGTCCAATAGACCAATTAATTGACGAAACAGCCCTTTCTTTTCTTGGTTTTTGTTCTTGTACACCTCTTAATGTTTTTGAATAGAATTCCCAGTTAGCAATCTCCATTTCTTCTGTTAATATACTCGCTGCGCCATTTAGAATGCCCCATTTAAAATATATCTTCCAATCATTAGTTTGATTATTTTCTAAAATATCCTTTAAATGATTAAAATAGTTTAAGTCTGAAACGATAATACTATCAATATCATTTACACCAATATTAGATAAGTATGTTGACCAATCAATCATTGGTAACATGTCTTGAATTTCAGAGATGGATTTAGGATTATAAGTTTTTGCAGGATCTCTCCTATCGACTTTATCCATTTTTCCTTTTGCTATTTTAGTTTCAAATTCAATAATAGTATTTGCATATTGTTCACAAACAGTATCCTGATAACCTAAAAATTTAAACATTCGCTTAATATGTGAAAGGTATTTAACTCTTATATCCTCAAAACTATCTAATAAATAATAATCTCTATCTGGCAGTCCTAAAGACCCACCATATAAATAAGGAGCATGGATATTACTATTTTTTTTATCTGTACCAATATATATACCAAAAAAATCAGACCCACCACCATGTTGTGAAGTTCTCTCCATATAACTTTGTAAAGTTGACATGTCTATAATTGAATCCACCATATTCAAATATGGTATTATAGGATCAACACCTTTTTTGTTTCTATGATCTACATCCATTAAACACTCATACATAGCAACCACTTTACCTTGGTCAGTATCCGCCTTAATTGTTTTATCAGCTAATGCAGATTCTAAAATGTCTAACACATCTGCGTCTGTACGTTTTCTTAGTTCATAGAAACCACCCCATACACTATGATCACTCGGAATTTGTGCAGAATCAATCCAATTACCATTAACAAACTGATAAAAATCATCTTTTGGTGAAACCGTTTTATCTATATAATCTAAATTAATACCACTAGATAAAAATTGTTTTTTCATATTATTATGTTTTATTGGTTCAATAGATTTTGAAAAATAGAATATAGAAAAAATACATCCTATTATTAAGAAATAGTATAAGAGTTTATTATTATTCATAAGAGATATAAATTAAAGTTATTTACTTAATTATATATTTTTTAGATACAAAACCATTATCAAAAATTGAAAGATTTAAACCTAATTGATTAGTTTTTCTTCCTAATAGATCTACGCTTTGAATGAGATTGTCTGTTTTATTATTTACATCTTCTTGGATTGCAACAGATTCTGACCTCATATCAAATATAATTTTACTAGTAGCAACATCAGCAATAAATGAATTAACAAATTCATTATTCTGATCATATATCATAATTTGATTTTCAGAGGTGTAGTCTGTTATAGAGGCATATAAAAAACCATTAACTGGATTTAATGACATTGTATAGTAATTATGATCAAGATTTTCAACTAATCCAGATTCTTCAAGTTGAGCAATATCAAATTTATATACTTGATTTTGAGATAAGTCTTGATAATATAATTTCTCATCTCTAATAATTGAGGCACCGCAACCACTACTTACAGTATTTAAACCAAAAACTTCAGTATCTAAATCTGTAGTATTTAACATAGATAATGAGCTACCATCAAAATTTTTATTATTTAGTGTATATATCTTATCTCCGTCTTTAAACATATTAATTGGATTAATTCCTTCTTCCCCTAGATCAATTTCTTCAATATAATCGAAAGTGTTTGGATCTATAATTCCAATTATACCTTTATAATTACCCCACTCAAATCCATTATTAATAGCCACATATATTCTTTCAGAATCTGAAATGATACTTTCAGTTGACCATTGAGGTCCACTCCCCTCATCAGAGTTGAAAGAATAAATGAATGATAAATCTAAAATTGAGTAAACTTCCAAATAAGAATCAAATACCACTGAACTATATGTAGTATTATCATAATCTCCTTTTGTAATAAATAAATAATCATTATAAATACATAATTTTCTTACACCAGGCACATCTACAGAAACTATCATGTCATATGTGTTTAAATCATATTTAAATATTTTATCATCAGCTGCTACAAAAAAATAATCTTCATGTATAATTAAATCTGTTGCAAATTTCACATCACTAATTTCAATAATAGTAGTATATGTATTAGTTTGTGGATCATAAGATCCTATTTTCACAGGATCAATAATCTCCTGAGTTGAAAAGTCTAATGAACCCTCATTAAGTAATAAAACTTGATTGATATATTGATTTTGACTAAATGTAAAGCTAATTATAAAGCTTAATAAAATAAGTAAAGTTTGTTTCATGGTTTTTTCCTTTTAAGTTGATCTTCTTTAAAATAAAATGGTAATAACGATTTAGCGTTTTGTAATTTAATAATTTTGTTACTATCGAACAATATAATCTCTATCTCTGTATTTTGTCTCTCTTCACATTCTATAAGAACCTGGCGACAAAGTCCGCAGGGACCAACTGGATGAGTTAATATAAAATTGTTTGCAATAGCTGTAATAGCTATTTTTTTGATTTCTAAATTGGGATACATAGAATTTGCAGAAAAAAGAGCAACACGCTCTGCACAAATACCACATGGAAAAGAGGAGTTTTCTTGATTATTTCCAGTAATAATTTTATCATTTTCTAAAATTAAAGCAGCTCCAACATTAAATTCGGAATAAGGAGCATAAGCAGTATTTGCTACATTAATAGCTTTAGTCATTAATTCTTTTTCTATCTTAGATAATTGCTCTAAATCTATGGTTTCTATGTATTCTATTTCAATCTTTCTTTTCATAAATTTTTCACAAAGATAACTAATAAAGTATTTTGTAAATTTATATTATATGAAAAAATATATTATTGCTATATTCTTATTGCATTTTGTTTGTACTTCTCAAGAAATCATTCAAGAAATTGAATTAGAAAATGGTTGGTCTTTATTTTCTACCTATATAGAACCAAATGACAATAGTATAGAAGCAGTTTTTTCGGATATTATTGATAATATAATTATTATAAAAGATCAAAATGGTAATGTTTATTGGCCAGAATACGAACTTAATTCAATTCAAAACCTAAATATTGGAGAAGGATATCAAATAAAAACAAATAATCCAATTACTCTAATAATTAGCGGTAATCAAACAAATTGCACTACGGATATTAATTTAGATAATGGATGGAATTTAATAGGATGCTTAATTCTAGAAACTTCTAATATAGAAACAGAGTTTGAATCAATAGTTGATGAAATTATTGTTATAAAAGATGATCAAGGAAATATCTATTGGCCAATGTTTAATATAAATACAATTCAAAGTATAGAACCAGGAAAAGGATATCAAATAAAGACATCCACAGAACTAATTTTTAATTATAGCTGTGATGATAATTGCAGCAACTATACATATAGCTGTGATGGTGGCACTTGGCAATCAGAAGTAAATTGGGAAATCCAAAATGAAAATAACGAAATTATCTTTAGTGGAGGTGCACCTGATAACGGAACTATCTGCTTAAATAATGGTTGTTATACAATCACTTTAACTGATCTATATGGTGATGGATGGAATGGGAATATATTAAATATTGGCGGACTAACATTCGAAAATGAAAATTTAGATGGATGTAATAATTGTGGTTTAGAAACACAGACATTCGAACTTTGCATACCTTTTGAACTAATATATGGATGTACAGATCCTATCGCCTTAAATTATGATGAGACTGTGAATATAGATGATAACTCATGTATCTATCCCGAATCAAGCTTGGACATGGATTTAATAGCAGTCTATGACTACGATGAAACCATTAATGATATATGGGGTTATGCTACAGAAAATAGTGAATATGCATTAGTTGGAACTAATGAGGGTTTCTCAGTGATTGATATTACACTACCTGAGAGTCCAATAGAACTTTTCTTTATAGAAGGAGAAGAAACGATATGGAGAGATATAAAAACATGGCAAAACTATGCCTATATAGTATGTGATAATTGTAGCGATGGATTATTAATAGTCGACTTAAGTGATATGACAGGTCAAACATATAGTTTTACAACAGAATTTTTTAACAAAGCACATAATCTATTTATTGATGAAAATGGATTTTTATATGCTTTTGGTGGAAACCCATATGGAGCTATGATCTTAAATTTAAATACTGACCCCATGAATCCAACTTTAGAAGGAGAATTTGATGACTACTATCTACATGATGGAATGGTTAGAGGAGACACATTATGGGGAGCTGCTATATATCAGGGTGTTTTTGGAATAGTCGATGTAAGTGACAAATCCAATCCAATTATTATGTCTTCTTATCCAACATCATCTAGCTTTACACATAATTGTTGGATTTCATATGATGGCAACACTTTATTTACTACAGATGAAGTTTCGAGTGCATATATTGGGGCTTATGATGTAAGTGATATTTATAATATTGAAATGACAGATCAAATACAATCTTGGAGTGGCTTTAATGATGTAGTGCCACATAACACTCATGTTGTTGGAGAATATCTTGTCACATCATATTATAGAGATGGAGTTACAATAATTGATTCATCTGATCCTTATAATTTAGTGGAAGTTGCTTATTTTGACACATCTCCACAATATGAAGGAGAAGGGTTCGAGGGTTGTTGGGGAGCATATCCGTATTTACCTTCTGGATTAATATTAGCTACAGATAGACAAAATGGCTTACATATTTTAAGCACACCCTATTCTGTCTTCTTTAATGACTAAAATCCTCGTTGTTTACGAATATATTCATATGCATCTTTAACAGATTGGAATTTCTGTTTTGCCATCTGAATAATATCATCACTAACATCTTTTAATTTATCAGGGTGATATTTTTTAATCATTTTTCTATATGCTTTTTTGATTTCATCATCAGATGAGGATTTTGGCACACCTAATATATCATATGCATTATTTATATTCTTCTTGTTAGAAAACATAGCCTCTATTGAAGAAAAATCATATTCACTAATCCAGAAGTACTTAGATATTTTTTTAATTATGTCTATCTCTTTAGCATCTATATGCCTATCACTATTTGCAATAGAAAATAAAAAATGAATTATTTGAAGCCTTGTTTTATGAGTCACATGTTTATTGACCTCTAAACAAACTGACCTAACAGATGGAAACTTTTTATGTTTAACCTCATTAAAAACATGAAAATATTGATCAGACTTCAACTTGCCAAAAGACTGGATAAAAAATGCTCGAACACAATCAAGTTCTTCTTTTTTAATCTTTCCATCAACTTTAACCACCATTGCTGAAAGAATTAACAAAGATATTTCAAAAGATGTTTCTTTAGACTGAAAATTTTTACCTATGTACTTTCCAAGTTGATACCCAACAAATGCACCAATTGGACCACCCCACATCCAACCTAAGCCACCACCGACCCACTTAGCATAATCATTCATTATTTAATAACATACTTTTTATTAACAGTACCATCATTGTAGTAATAAATCTTTAATCCTGTTTTATGATTATTTTGAACTTTTTGTCCCATTATGTTTGTTACATCTATTAATGTGTTATTAGTATAGTTCTCATATATTGAAAGCGCATCATTATTATTGACATAACCTTCTGGCTGATCACAGCTTTCAATAGTTCCATCATTTGCATTCCCCGTGCCATTATTATCCCAATCCATATACCAAATTGTTGGTAATGTACCATCGCAATCACATTCACCAGGAAAAACATATTCACAAGAACCATCATCTTCTACTGCATTGATATCAAAATTACATGCTTCTTCATCTGTACAACCATAGTCACATAAGTCGAATAATTCTGAATTAAAATTAGATGAAGTCCATATGTCAGGGAAATTAGGATCATCATCTGAAATAATTGATAATGTTCCATCATCATTAAGAGAGGCCGTCGCAAATGGCACACCTATACCAAAAGAATCAAAAAATAAATCACAATCATTAGAACCTTCTAATGAATCATAAGATAGCACCACCATAGAAAGACACTCTGAATCTTCATTGTCAGAATAATATAATTTAGCACCCGTATCATATAGTTCTAACCAAGCAAGTTCTATATTTGTTCCAGGCACAACAAATGACCATTGACCTAAAAAATCATCACAACCTTCATTTGTAGGTATATTACACATATCCAGTTCGGGCAGTTCATCTAATGGAGACATTAAAATATCTTCTCCCTCTGGATCAGTGATTTGTAAATCTCCATTTTCTAATATACTAGATGAGATATTAACAGATCCATACTCTGGATCTAAAACTTCCATAATACCATTTCCCACATATGTATATTCCATTGACCAATAATACCAACACATTAAGAATTCATCATCTAAAAATGAATAAAAGCCAATAACATCATCTGTGATTTCAATATATTGATTATTTTCATAATCATCCCAAATACCTATTGCCGGATTATCATTAGAATTATCACAACTATTCGATATTAAAGTACCATCTAGAGAATACCATAATGCACAACAACCTTCACAGTAATCATCTACACAATATGCTCCATCAATACCTGGATCCTCTGAAACAGAACAAGGAGACACAAAACATTCAACGCCATAATCACATGAGCCATCATCTGTATTTGCTGATGGATCATAGTTACATGCTGTAGCATCCATACATCCTAAAAGTGCTTGTTCTCCACATGTTTCACAGCAAACCTCGGCAGGCATAATCGGCTCTAAAGATAATCCTGGTATATCAATTGCATCAAAACAACCATAACCAGCAGATAATAAATATACAAGGCCATCTTCACACCCTTCAATATAAATCCCCAAACCAGCTAAACCTCCTTGTAATGCTAAATCATCATCATAACAACCCTGTGAAGCTAGAAAACTATTCCAATTAAATGGTTGACCTCCAGATATAATAGAGATAATATAATCAATCAAATCATCAACAAGAATATTAAATTCAACAATTTGATCCCATGGAGTATTATCCCAATCTACTAAGGTGCCAAGATCTAAATCTTCCCAGACAGCATCCCAATCAAAATTTTCCCAATCAGACAACCCAAAATCTACATCTATCCATGAAATTTCTTCTTTTCCATCCCAATCATTGTCTTCATCATCACCTTCTCCATTCCAATCCCAATCATTGTCTTCATCATCA
>PBKX01000036.1 GCA_002722215.1 Flavobacteriales bacterium
CTGTTACACCAATAATAGAAACAGCTCGAAAGCTGACTTTGATTTGGGGAGTAAAATGTATTGTTCAAAAAGATGCAAATAATCTTGAAGAAATGATTAAAATGACCAAGGCATACTCAAAGAGAGAGAGAATTGTAAAAAAAGGTGAAAAAATGGTAATTACTGCTGGCTTACCTTTAAAAAAACCTGGTACTACAAATTTAATTCGTGTTATTAAAATATAATAAGATAAGTAATTAATATTATTTGTTATTCATCTACCCTCTTGGCAAAGAATTGGTACATTCCTAGAAATGTTAATGGATATTTATCTTCAAATTCTATCCAATTTTTAACTGATCTTAGTTTTTTATCTTTGGGATAGTTTTTATTATACACATCTTTTACTTTTTGATATTTGTTATCAAATTCAATAAATGCAAGATTATTTCTCCTTAACATCTCATCAATTTCTTCAAGATTAAATACAAGTTCTCTAGGATGAAAAAGTAAATCTTGCATTTCGTTAAAAGAATAAAAATCTCTAACATTTAGAAGGTGATTAAACGATTCATAGCCATCATACCCCAATATTATAGACCTTCTTATTTTTGTTATTTCCTCATGACTATTATTAAGGTTATTGTCAGCAATTAATTTTCTTAATTTTGTTATATTTTCCCTTGCAGTTCTACTATACAAGCCTATATTTAAGTATCCATCTTCCTTAAGACAAGAAATCAGAGCTTTTAAACCTAGCTCAGGATCTTTCATATGATGTAAAACACCAGAACAATTAATAATATCAAATTTTTTTTTGTAATTTACTAACTCAAGTAAATCCATATGAATTAATTCAAAATTATTTACATCATTATCTTTTGCTCTTTTATAGGCATAAGATAAACTTGGTAGACTAATGTCTATTGCTGTTATATTTGAATTTGAGTAAATTTTTGAAACTGTTACTAATTCTTGTCCAGTTCCACAACCGGCAATTAAGATTTCTTTTTGTATATTTGAATCATTCTTTTCAGTTAAATCTCTATCATAATATTTTTGATGTACATTTATCTCGCTAGGAATATAGTAAATACCCTTCCACTTAGGATATGGATGTTCTTTATACATATTCATAACTTTTAAAGAAGTTTTGTCCTTAACTTTATTGAATGATTTGATGTGATCATTATTCTCTCTTAAGGATAACGGTTCAAGAATCAATGATTGAATCACTTCGTAATTTATTTCATCGGTATCTTTAAATTTTTTAGATAAATAATTAACTATTGAGGTATTGTTTAACAATGGTTTGTAGCAAGCATAAATTAATACTTCGTTAATATTAATATCATCCGTTAATTTTAAATCCTCAATTATTTTTTCTTCTACATTTTGGATTTCTTTCTTTTCTTTGTCTGTTACCTCCCAAATATAACCATTATAATCACATTGAATACATAAGGCACTCAGCAACTTATGCTCTGCTTCTCCGATGGATGATTTATCAATAAAAATTTTGGATAATAGATGCTTTCGTGTTTGTGTATAAATATTTTCTATGTGATGGCAGCATATCAATGAATTCTTTAATCTTTTTAACAATAAATCAGAAGATAGATATTTTATGAAATAATCATCATTTAAAATATCAAAGTTTGATTTTATATACTCTGAAATAAATTCCTCATCAAAAATTTTTTCTTTTTTATCTTTAAAAAAATCAGCTTTAATATCTTTAAAAATAAATTTAAAAAAACCATTTTTTAAATTCCTGTACTCTGAACCATCATCTAAAAGTTTTTCAATGGAACTGATGATTACATTATTATTATCGGGAAAAGGAAAAGTATCTTTATCTAAATAAAATAGAGAGTCTGCAAAAGGTGTTTTTAAATTATTTATTATTTGATTATCATCAACTGCCAAAATTAATCGGCAGGCATTTTCAATACTTTTACTATATAGTTTCTCTTCAAATTGCATTGCAGATAATTTCATTGGAATTCTATAATCTTTTATTTTAGAAATATTTTTCTCTAAATAGCTAATTGCCAATATCTTTTTATCTAATCCCCAGTAAATACTAGAAATCGCGAGTATAGCGGTTGCGTTTTCTTTAATTTTTTGCGATTTTTTAAAATAATCCAATGCACTATCAGTATCGCCAATATCATTGGAATATAATCCAACTAAATTTAAAATATCAGAATTATTTGGGTTAATATTATTTGCTTTATTAGCTAACATTAGAGCTGATTTAAGATCACCCTGTTTTTTTTTAATTAACGCTAGCCATATAAGCGACTCTATTGAAACAGAATCTTCTTCAAGTAAATCATTTAAAATATTTTCGGCATTATTTAATTGATTTTTATTAATATGATCTTTTACGAGAGCAAGTTTATTTTTAACAATAGTCTCTGTAGGAATGTTCATTATTTTACTTTATCCAAGAAAAATAAAATTGCAATTATGAGTAAGTTATTAAGGTTAAAATAATCAATATTTATTTTTAATAAAATTAACCTTGCCTAGCTTTAAAGCGACGATTATTTTTATTTATAACATAAAGTCTTCCTTTTCTCTTAATTAGCCTATTATCTCTATGACGGCCTCTAAGGGATTTAAGTGAATTTCTGACTTTCATATTGACCTCTTTTTTGAGGAAATTAGAGCTAACCCCCTATTATGTCAACATTTCTGTAGATTATTGACATAATTTCAAATATTATAATTTTTTTGTTTAAGATGATATCATGAAAAAATATGACTATGCCCTTTTAAGTGGAGGTTTTGACCCTGTTCATATTGGTCATCTTGCAATGATTAAAGATGCAAGCAAGATAGCAAAAGAAGTCATTATTCTCTTAAATAGTGATGATTGGCTTACAAGAAAGAAGGGGAAGCCATTTATGGATGCCAAACAGAGAGCTATAATTTTGCAAGAATTCAAAAATGTTTCTAATGTAATAATTCAAAATAAAGATACTGATAATAGTAGTAATCAGGCAATTATAGATTTTCATAAATCTAATCCAAATAAAACTATTTGCTATTGTAATGGCGGAGATAGAAGTCAAGAGAGTAAAATAAGAGAAAGTGAAGTTTGTAAAAAATTAGATATTGATCTTCAATTTGGAATTGGCGGTGTACACAAAATTGAAAGCAGCTCAAGTTTAATAAAAAATCACATAGAAAATAGCGAAGAAAGACCTTGGGGAAACTTCAAAATAATAGCTAAAGGTAAAGGTTACCAAATTAAAGAAATAAATATTAAACCTGGAAGAAAGCAATCTTTACAAAGACATAAACATCGATCTGAATATTGGCAAATGATTAAAGGCAAAGGAAAAGTATACCTTGAAGACTCAAAATGTATATTAGATGAAAATGATAACATTTTTATTCCACAAGGTGATATTCATAGATTAGAGAATATTGGAAGTGAGATACTAACACTTGTAGAAATTCAAATAGGAAATAAAATTTCAGAAGAGGATATTGAACGATTTGAAGACGATTATGGACGATTATAATTATGGTCGCATTGTAACTTTAAATTTTTTAGCATTTGGATTTTGTGATTTAATAGCTAGCTCTAACCAAGATATTAATTTTAATCTTGTTTCTCTAGGATCAATTAACTCATGAACAGAAAAATTCTCTGATCTTGGGAAAGGAGAAGATCTTTTAGCTAATAATTCTTCTAATTCTTTTCTCTTCTTGTCAGGATCATTTGAATTTTCTATCTCATTTTTAAACGCAATAGCAACCCCTCCCTCTACAGGTAATGCTCCTGTCTCTGCGCTAGGCCAGGATAAAACATATCCATCTGGAGCAAAATGAGCAGCTCCTGCTACACCAAAAACTTTTCTAACTATGATACTTGCCCAAGGAATTTCTGATTGCATAACAGCTGATATAGCTGAGGTACCATGCCTAATGGTTCCTGATTTTTCTGAATCAGGGCCTATCATAAAACCTGGCTCATCAACAAAACTTATTACGGAAATATTAAAAGTATTAACAAAATCTACAAATCTCCTTAATTTTAAGGCAGCTTCAGCAGACATTGCTCCTGCATAATACATACAATCATTTGCTAAAATACCTACTGTTTTACCATTTAATCTACCCAAACCAGTAATCAAACTAGAACCATATTTTTTGCTCATTTCAAAAAAAGTATCCTTATCTATAACCATTTTAAGTAATTTTCTCATATTATATGTTTTTCTTCTGTCTTCAGGAATTATTGTCAAAAGATCCTCCTCTTTTCGTTCAACAGAGTCATTGGCAGGGTTTATAGGAGGTAAGTTAAAACAATTATCAGGAAGATAAGACAAGAAAGATTTAATTTGAATAAGAGCATCTTCTTCGTCTTCAGCAAGATTATCAACGACTCCTGATTTTAAGTGAACTTCATAACCTCCTAAATCTTCTTTCGATATATCCAAACCCAACGCTCTCTTAACAACAGCAGGTCCAGCTATTAAAACTTGAGACCTTTTAGTCATTACAGAAAAATGTGAAGCAACTAATCTAGCCGCCGGAAGACCAGCAACAGGCCCTAAAGCCGCAGAAGCTACTGGAACAATACCCAAACATTCAGCAAGAGATTGAAATCTATTTCTTGAAAACACAGGATCGCTATTAGGGGTTTTTGGTCTTTTAGATGAACCGCCCGCTCCAGTAACTGATCCACCGCCACCCTCATGAAGTCTCACTAAAGGTATTTTATATTTTAATGCTAGTTCTTCTGTATATATACTTTTTCTTAAACCAGCAGAGTTAGGCGAACCACCCTTTAAAGTAAAGTCTTCACCCCCAATAATTACATCCCTATTATTAATTTTTCCAAAACCAAGAAGAAAATTAGCAGGAACATAATTTTCCAATTCATTTTTATCATTATAGATTGGTGATCCTGCGATTTTACCAATTTCATCAAAAGTATTTTTATCGAGTATAAGATCGATTCTTTCTCTAATTGTATTCCTGCCTTTTTTATGCTGAATATCTACAGACTCATCACCGCCTTGCTTAAGAACAAGATTCTCTCTTTTCTTTATTTCTTTTACATCTTTTTCCCAAGACATTGTTTTTCACTCATTTTTTTTGCTATGATAGTTAAGAAAAAAAATTATTCAATGTTTATAAAATGTTAGATTACATAAAAGCTCCTTATTTAGAATTAGAGAATTATAAAGCGCCGAAAGGAGTAAAAGCTATTTTTATACCAATGCAAGATGGTAAAAAAATAAGATTGATGTATTGGACAAAAGATAAAAAAGAATCTAGTGGGACAATAATATTACAACAAGGTCATAATGAATTTATAGAAAAATATTTTGAAACTATTCAAGATCTTTTAGATAGAAATTATAATGTTGTATGTTTTGATTGGAGAGGACAAGGAATGTCAGATCATATGATTTCAGATATCAATAAACAGTTTATAGACGATTTTAAGATACATGATGAAGATTTAACATATTTAATTAATTTTTTTATTAAAAAAAATTTTCCTAGACCTTTAATAGCTTTTGGTCATTCGATGGGTGGATGCCTTATGTTATCATCATTAAAAAAACATGATAGTGACTTTGATGCGCTTTTGTTGTCAGCCCCTATGCTTGGCTTTAAGTATGAAAAACTCTTATCGTTAATTTCATTTTTATCATTCCCCTTCTCAAAAAAAGATGATTATTTGATATTTTCTAATCCAAATATGGGAAAAGAAACACCATTTGAAGAAAATGATCTTACAAATGATTTTGATCGATATCAAAGGACATTAAAATTAGTCAGACTATACCCCCAAATTAGATTATGGGGCGTAACAAATGCGTGGGTAAGAGCAGTAAGATTGAGATTAAAAGAAATAAGAAATAATAATGTAATTAACAATTCTGAAATAAAAACTTTAGTCTTTAATAGCATTCAAGATAAAGTTGTTGATTCAAATAAAATTATCGAAATAATAAGTAAAATGAAAAACTCTAAAATTATAAATTTCGAAAATTGTAAACATGAAATATTGATGGAAAAAGATATTTATCGAAAAAAATTATGGAATGAATTCGATAAATTTGTAGCTAATCTATAGGTTTAATATCAAAGGCTAAAGTTACACGATTTTCTCTTCCTTCAAAGGGTGTAGTATAATGAAAAATAGAAGATGGAAATAATATTATTTTATTTTCTTCAACATTTACTTTTTTAATATCAAATTTCTTTCCATCATTAGGATACCCTGCTCCGTCAAGAGTAAATAAGATATCTCCTCCTTCTGATTTATCTTTATCAACTTTTAAATACATAGATCCACTTAGCCATCCTTGTTTATGCATGTGAGGCTTTAACTTTCCTCCTTCTTTAATATCCACTATCCAACCAAGTAATTCGTATTTTTTTGGCCAATTCAAAATAAATCCTTGGCCTGAATTTCTAAAAGAACTCTTATATGAGTCAATTTCTTCCATTATCAACATCTCTATTTTCTGGATACTATTATTTTTTATTTTAAAGAGGTTGCCTGAGGTTTGCTTTCCTCCATTCAACAATGGTTGAGGTTTATCATCGATAGATTCAGTTTTTTGAATATTAATAATTTGATTAATTACATTGATATCATAGTGATCATTTTCCGTAATATCTGAAACTCTTATATAATCAATAGGATCATTACAGAATGGATTATCAAAACTTTCATCATACCTAATTGAAGCATGCGATATTATACAACTCATTAAAGGATTTAATAATTCATTCTCTTGGTTTAATAAACTAAGTTGATTTGTAAAAAATTTTTTATCTTTTACTCTATATATACATTCAAGCATATGAGATTTACTAAGAGGGTTTTCTGCTTTGGAATAACAATCAATTGCTTCATCATATTTTCCTATTTTTCTATAGCTTTCGGCAAGATTAAAATTTGCATATTTATTATTCATATCAAAATCCAAAATACTCTCAAAACTCCTTATGGACTCCTCAAGCTTTCCCATTATTTGATAAACCATACCTAGCCCATTTATTGCATTAATTGATTTAGGATCTAGCTTTATAGCTTTTTTATATAATTTTTCTGCATCAACTTGCCTTCCAATATCACTGTAGATATTTGCTAGGTTAGTCATTAATGTAGGGGTTTGTGGATTTTCTGAAATTAAGTTTTCATATATTTTCATAGCCTTTTGTAAATTACCTAAATTTTTGAAACTTAGTGCGTATAAGTTCCATCCTAATGGACTATTTGGAAATTCAGATAAAAACTTTTCACAAGCTTTATTTAATTCTTTAAAATCGTTGTTTTCATATAAATTAACAATTTCTTCAATTTTTCTTTTGTCAGCTTCCATTTTATTTCTTTTTAATTAATATCAAACACATCTTTATCGTAATTCATAAATAAACTCTCATAATTTTTCCAAAACCCAACAGACTTATTATTAATTTTTTGTCTTACTTGATAATGACTAGCTGTATTAACAACTCTTTTATTTTTATAAAAATCTAAACAATTATCTTCCCAGTCAAGGCCGCAATATTTAAGTATTTGCTCAGTCATTGACTTTTGATCACTTATTAAATCCTCATATTTTATAGAGAGATAATCGATATATGGTAATTTTTCCCAATGCTTTATTAATCTTTGATAGCTATTATAATAGCTAATTAAATTATCCATATTATTTGTGTAACCCATTGATTTTGCATTAAAATAGTTCTTGTAATTTGAAATACATGTATCATATGGATCTCTTTGACAATGTATTACTTTTGCATCTGGAAATATTTTCATTATAATTCCAATATATTTGAAATTTGTTGGCATTTTATCAGTTATAAAAACATCTTTATTTCTGAGATTTCCTATCATCTTTAAATAATCATCGCCAATTAAAGAAAGGATATCATCAGAAGAATTTTGAAAATTATTAATTATTTCAAACATGGGTTTTCCATTAAAATTCTTTCTTAAACAATTTTCAAAAAAATCTAATTCTCCCCCTCCCTGAACAATTGAATGAGATGATAATATTTGTTCTACTAAAGTTGTTCCAGATCTTGGCATTCCAATTATAAATATTAACTTAGAATTCATAATTCCTGATTCCTTTAAAGAATTCATATAATTAGATGAAAATGTTTTTTTTATCTGACTACTGGTTTCCAATAATGAATTTATATCATATGGGAACATTAACTCTAATTTTTCATTAGCTTTATTTATAAAATTAAGTGCCTTATCAAAATTTCCTATATCCTCATATGCTTTTGAAAGAGCGAAAAATAATTGCATTTGCATATCGTCATCTAAACTTTTAGATGAAAGTTTTTCTTCCATGATATTTATATAAGGATCATCAAATTTATAAGAAGTTACTCCACTTAGATATCTAAAACTTGGCGTATAATTTGAATCAGATTTAATTGCTTTTTTAAAACTATCTTTTGCAAGCTCAATATCTCCAAGATTTTGATACAGAACTCCTAAATTACAAAAATCAACTGCGTTGTTTGAATCTAGCTTTATGAGCTTTTTCTGTATATTTAGAGCATCATCATATTTGTTAAGATTTAGAAGGATTAGTGATTTGGTTCTTAGCCCATCTATATAATCAGGTTTTAGACTTAGTGACTTATTAATTAATAGTAATGCTTTATTAAATCTATCATAATTGAGAGCAAAGTTAACTGAAGGATTATCTATTATGGTATATTCCTTTGCTAGATTTCTGATAGCCTCAGGGAATTTATCATTTAAAGATATTGATTTTTTGAAAGCTTCTATTGCTTCAATATTTCTATTTAATTTTGATAGTGTCACACCGTAATTATTATAAAGATCTGGGAAGAACTTATTTAAACTTATAGAATTTTCATAACTAATTAATGCTTTTTGATATTCACCCAAAGAATGTTGAGCAACACCCTTAATCATGAATGCATAGAAATTATTACTATCTAAATCTATAGCTTTAGTAGAAAATTTTATGGCCTCATCAAAATTATTTTTAAATAAGCAAATTTTACTATAACTTGTATATCCGGATGTATTTTCAGGGTTAGAATCTATACATTTCTGACTAACCATCTTAGCATCATCTAATAAATTCCTTGAAATATAATAGTCTGCTAAATAGATGTATGAGTCTATAAATCTTGGATCAATCTCTATAGATTTATTAAACAAAGCAATCGTCTTCTTAGACTCATCTTTTTCGCTATATATTCTTGCTAAATTAAAATAGGATAGAACATAATAAGGAAATTTTTTAGTATTTTCGTTAAAGACAATTATTGCCTTATCTTTTTCTCCTTGCATGGATAAGGACAGAGCATAAATATTTGAGTAAAATGGTTCATCTTTATCTTCTCTTCTTAATATATCTGACTCATTCTCTACTTCAGAATAATTTTTATCATTAAATTTCTTTACTAACTTATTAATATTATCTTGTTTTTTATTCATAGAGTAAAAATTCTTAATTAAGTGGCTTTAAATCAAATGCATAACATATTCTTCTAGAATCTGAATTAAAAGGCACTGTAGAGTGATAAAGCGATGATGGAAATACCACTATATCTCCCGTTTTTAACGTAATTATTTTTTCCTTTAATTCTTTATTATTAATTTTCGGATAATTTTCATAATTACAAGTGAATTTTATTGCAGCTTCGTTTTTATTTAAATTTCTTGGAATTTGGAAATATACAGATCCACTCACCCATGCATCATTATGATTATGGTAATCTAAAAAGCCTTGATTCTTAATCTTAATAAACCAACCATATAAGTATGATTTTTTTGGCCAATCTTTTATTATTTTATCATTAGAAGTAATAAATTTGTTTTTATAGCTTAAGGTTATTTTATTGATAAACTGATAAAATAAAGAATCTAAGCCTTTATCTAGGTGCTCAAAAAAATTACCTGCGGTCTGTTCACCATTATTTAATAATGATTGATATGAATGATCTATATTTGAATTATCAGAAATATTTATTACTTTTTTTAATAAATCTAATATTTTCTGATCAAATAAATTAACTTTTGATACATAAATATTATCTAAAGGATTTTTACAAAAGGGATAAGGATCTTTAATAGATAACTTTTCTGAAGCATAAGCACTTATCGAAGCAACTTTAATATTGATAGGTCTAATTGAAAGCTCATCAATTTTTTCCCAAAAATCATCATATTTTTCTAGAGCTAAAAGACACTGTAATTCCTCTGCGGAATTATCTTTTTTAGATGACTGATATGTTAATAAAGATTCTGAAAATTTACCTAACTTATATAATGTTCCTGCGAGATTCTCATTGAGAAATTCAATTTTGTCATCAATTTCCATTGCTTTTTTGTAAACTTCTTCAGCCTCATTAAATTTTCCAAGCTGTCCCAAAATATTACCCATATTATTATACGCAGCAGCACCATCAGGATTAATTTTTATAGACTCCTCCAAAATTTTAAGAGATTTTTCAACTTTACCTAACCATCTATAGTTTGATGCTAAATTAACTAAAGCAATATAATCATTTGGTTCTTTTTTTAGATAGTTTTCGAGAATAATAGATGCCTCAGAAAATTTTCCTGCAGCGTTAAGATCCATTGACAAACTTAAGCTCTTTTTAGAGTTATTCTCTTTATTAGACATATTTTTTCTTATCGGGTAATTGCCAGTTCAAGTTTCCGGCAACTATTATCCTTGGATTATCGCTCTCATGTTTAGGTACCATATGATTATATCGACCATCCCATAATAACAATTTACCTGTACTTGGTCTTAGCTCTATTTTTCCTGGTGATGTAAATATTATTGGAGCGGCATCATCATCAGATTTTACATAATAAACAAATGAGTATTGAGAGCCAATATGATTATGCTCAATAGTATGATCTCCTTTATTATAAATTGCTCCCCACATACCTGTAGCTATTATTTGTGCAAGACCTCCACTAACAATTTCTAAACTCTCATATTTTGGTAAAATATGTTTAACAATTATTTTAAGTAAATCCTGAAAACTCTTGTATTGATCAGCCATCTGCCATGAAGTCATTATCGCTTTAACATTGGTATTTTTATTTTGTTCATCTCCTCTCGATAAAATATCTTTTTCAAGATCATTATTGATTCTTTCAAAATTACGTAATGTTTTTAAATCAAATTCCAATATTCTCATTTCAGCGTCAAATGATACAGAATGAATTTTCATTTTAGCACTTTTCCTTTAGTCCAAAGGTTGAATAATTAAGCTAGAAAATAGTTCTCTTATTTTATTCGACCAAATACTCATGCAATTCTCTTTTTATCAAAATAAGAAGTATTCAATTCAATATAATTTTTTAACTCTTCACAAATCTCAAATATTTTATTTTTTATTTCAAAAAAATTTTCATTAAGAGTTAGATTTTCTTCATTTAAATACAGATCTTTTCGAATTTCAATTTGAATTGAGAATATGCCCTGGTTTGGCGATCCATAATTTTGGGTTATATATCCCCCTGAAAAAGGTGCATTTCTAGCAACAACAAATCCCTTATCCTTAAATCTATCACAAATAAATTTCGTAAAATGAACAGAAGATGATTTTCCAAAATTATCCCCAATACATATTTCTGGAACTGAACTTTGATACCCGTTTAACTTCGAAGGCATTGAGTGAAAATCTATTAAATAAAAGTTATTGTTTCTACCTTTTTCGAAATTAATAAATTCTTCAATTGTATTGTGAAAAATAATATATTCCTCATCAATTTTTTTTCTATATGAATTCCAGTCTAATTTTTTATTATAAATAGGTTCTTGATTATGATTTTTACTAAAAAAAAGACCATAACCAGATTTTAGATTTCTTGTTTCTTTTATATCTTTGGCATCACAGTTAAAAAATAATTCTTTATCAATTTCTTTTTGATGACGATTTAAATCTAAAAAGACTCTAGGTGTTGTTGTTGATAAAATTTTCAATCCATTATTATCTAAATTACTCAATAAAGCATCAATATATGTATCTTCCATCTTTCTTAATTTTTTAAGATTATGTTTAATATTATTATCATAAAAAGAGTAATCTCTGCCAGAATGGGGATTAGTTAATAATATAGGAAACCTTTTGTTGTTTTCACCCAATAAATATATTGTTTTCTTCTTATTAAGATACTTCAGGCTATTTGTATTATTAATCATTGTTAATCGTTAAAAAAATAGCAAATAAACTAAAATATTGATAGGAATATTATTATAACTTTAAAGGGATAATGGGCGCGTAGCTCAGTGGGAGAGCGCTACGTTGACATCGTAGAGGTCGCTGGTTCAATCCCAGCCGTGCCCACCATGAAAAAATGGAAAAACTGATTAAATTATTTGAAGAAGGAAAATTTAAAAAAGTTATCGAAGTTGCTGATAGCGAATTAAAGAAAACACCTGATAATGTTTTATTGTATATTATCAAATCTAAGTCTCTTACATCTTTAAATAAATACGAAGAAGCAATAGAATTTTATAAAAAATCATTAAAAAAATTTAGTGATAATAAAAATTTACTTTTTGAGCTTGGGTCCACTTATCTTGACTTAAGTAAATATAAAGAAGCAATTAATTATCTTGAGAAGGCAATAAAAATTGATAAGAATTATATTAATGCACTAAATAACCTTGGATTGGCTCATAAAGAAAATCAATCTTTTGATGAAGCAATTAAAATATTTACTAAAATTATTGATTTAGAATCAAAAAACTTTCTTGCAAATTATAATCTTGCGTTAACATACTTACTAAACAGTAATAACGATAAGGCATTGAAATATATAGATATTTCTAACAATTTAAACCCTAATTTCATTAATATCTATCCCATTTATGCAAAATTATTAGTTAATTTTGGTAAATTTAATGAAGCAGAGAGAATTTATAAAAAAGGACTAGAACTAGACCCTGGTAGCTTAATGTTATTGGATGGACTTTCCAATTTATATCTTATGCTTGGACATACAAGTAAAGGGTTAGAATTAAAATATAGAAATACTGGATTTTATAAATTCAATAATAATATTTTTAAAAATTCAGAAAAACCAAAATTAGAAAATATTAATACATCAAATTTTATTGGATTATCAAAAATATTAAACCCAACCCTATGTGATCAAATTATTGATTTTTTTGAAGAAAAAAGAGATCTTCACCAGCAAGGAATTGTTGGAGAACGATTCGATCTTTCTGTAAAAAATTCAATGGATCTTACAATTCATCCTTCAGATTTTAAAAAGAGTGAATTTTTTATTTTCAAAGATTTTTTGTTAGAATTAGAGAGTATGTACAAAAGCTATATTCAAGAATATGAAGTTTTAAAGGATTTTAAAACTGTTAAGATTCCATCATTTAATATTCAGAAATATAACAAAGGAGGTCATTTCGCAAAAATACATTGTGAAAGATCAGATTTATCAACAAATCATCGTCTTTTTGCTTGGATGTGTTATTTAAATAATGTTGAAAGTGGTGGTGAGACTTATTTCAAGTATTTCGATAAAAAATTTAAACCTGAAAAGGGAAATATTCTTCTTTGGCCTTCAGAGTGGACACATTCGCATTCTGGGTTAGAAGTTCAAAAAGGGGAAAAATATATCATAACTGGTTGGATTAATATCGTTTAATTTTAGTTTAGATATTTACTGGACAAATATTGAAAGGTAAACAAATCCTTTCAGCGTTATCTTTAAAAGGTTTTGTGTAATGATAAAGATGTGATGGAAAAAAAACAATATCACCTTCTTTTGGATTTATAATAATTTCTTTGTCTTTATTTGAAATTGGAAAATTATAACCAGAACTAGTAAAAACTATCGAACCGTCATCATTAGATAAGTTATTTGGCATTTTTAGATATAAAACTCCACTATACCATGCCTCACAATGGTTATGTTTAACATGAAAAGATTCTTTATTTGCTATCATCGACCAAGACTTAATATTAGTCTTTTTAGGCCAATTTTTAGCAAATAACCCTTCATTCTTTAATTTTATTTCTTTCTCATAATCATTTGAGGCAGCTTCAACAAGACTCATAATATCGTTAATCGCTTTATCCCCTAATTTACATAAATCATATTCGGTTCTATGGGCATTTATATCTGTTTTAAAAGGTTGATCAAAAACAAGTTTTTGGTTTTTAATTGAAATTATAGCTTTCTCAATTAATTCATCATGCTTTTCAGAATAATCTGACAATTTATAATTTATAACACAATCAAAAGCATTTGGACAAAAATCTGAAGTCTCAACTTCATCATAACGATTACTTAAATATAAATTCAAAGATGCTACTTCTCTATCGAGAGGGAACATATTATTTAAAAAGATATCTTCTTTTTTAAAAACTTCTTTATTTTCACATAGAATATTTGCAGTTAAGAATGCCTTTTGAAGAACATTACTACTAGGAAAATATAATAGATTCTCCTCAACTAAAGATAAATATTCTTCATGATACTTCTTATCAGTTTCCATTCTTAAAGATTCACAATAGTTGTTAACAACTGCAAAACGGAATTCATTTGCGTCATCAAGCTCAGGACTTTGAAGTAATTTATTATATATTTCGCGAGCCTCTTTAAATTCTTCTTTACTATGTTTGGCGACACCTAATTGAGAAATTAACTCCAATCTTTCTGGGTTATCTTTATGATAATCATTAATTAGTTCTATTGATTTCTCAGCATTACCAGATCTACTATACGCCTGAGCAAGTTTAGTTATAAAAAGAGCATCTTGAGGGTCCAATTTGTTTAAAGCTTCAAAATCTCTAATTGCATCAGAATAATTAGCTAAATTTAGGTTCATCAGGGCCATTTTGTAAATAATTTCTTTATTATCTGGCTGAATTTCTAAGGCCTTATCAAGTAATTCTATAGCTATATAAGAATAATTTATATCAATAGTTTCTGCTTGATTTGTTAAAATATCAGTTATTATATCGTATGCTGGTAAAAAACGAGGTTCTAATTCTATAGACTCTAGAAGAAATTTTTTAGCTTTCTCATCATCATCAAGACTTTTGTGACATATGCCAGACATGAATTTAAAGTCAAATTTCTCTGGAAATATTTTTCGAGCTTCATCACAAATCTTTAACGCCCCTAAGAAATCTTTTTCCTTCAGTTTTCTATCAATATCATTATTAAATTCATCATATGTTTGGCTATCATTCATAAATTTATTTATCTTTTCCATAAATATTTAGTTGATAAAAATCAAAATTTGCTTCCTTATTTATTATTTCAAAAGAGACAAATGAAGGGAAAATTAATAATTTATTATTGCTTAATTTAAAGCTTTTTTCTCTAATTTTCTTTTTCTTCACACTCAAACCATCAACTATATAATTAAATTTTATATTTAATTTTTCTTTGTTTTCTTTTGGATTTAGAAAAAAAGCACTTATCCAGGGTACATAATTTCTTTCAAAATCCATATTAGAGTTTATTTTTTTTATACCTACTTCACATTTTTTTGGAAATTTATCAAACATATCTATATTTCTAGCAGAATTTTCAGCAATGTACTTAACAACTAGATTATTGAAAGCTTCTTTTATATCTATCTCATCATTTTCTTTTAATAATTTATCATCATATTTAAGGGCTGAATAATTTAAATCATTATAAATTATTTTTTCTTCGTTATTTTTTAATTCTTTATCTGATGAAAATAAAATAGTGTCTTTTTTATTTTTATTAAATATTTCGTATTCTTTAACAAAATTTAACGATTGTGGGCAAAAGTTATAAGGATTCAAGATTTCGTTTTGATCACAAGCAAAATCTGTTAATGAAGCCATTCTTTTATCAGAGCTATATGTTTTGTTACAAAATTTAATAAAATCTTGTAATTCTTTTTGGTTATTTACCTCATAGATACATTCGAAGAGATCATAAATAAGCTCATCTGTTAAGACTCTTTCAAGAAACTTAATCGCCACATCCCATTGACCTTTTGATTTATAAAACCTTCCTGCTATTTGCCTAAAAGGAATATTAAGCTGCTCTTTTTGTAAAACCTCTATAATTAGTTTTTCAATTTCAGAGTCTCTTTTTCCATCTTCATTTGACAAAAGCATAACATTACAAAGTCCTGTTTTAGCATCAATCTGTTCGTTATTTATTGATAATGCCTTTCTAAAACTTTCTTCAGCTTGTTTAAGCTCTCTTAATTTAAATTGAAAGAAACCTAAATTAACTAATCCTTCATAAAATAATGGATTTTTATCAATTAGATCATTCATAATATTTATTGCATCATCGGTTTTTCCTAACTGAAAATATGTTAAAGATAGTAAATTTAATAACCTTTTATTATTTTTTGCAATTTCTAATAATTTTAAGATATCTGACTCACATTTAATGAACTTTCCCTCTCTAAAATCTTCTTCTATGACTTTGATATTTGTATCTAATTCCATTAATTATCTTTTATATTTATTTATTCTTAAATATAAGCATTTTAAATGAAAATATAAGGGCAAACCTAATTTATAAATTCAATATACTTGAAATATGTTATAAGCATTACCATATGAAATATTAACTAGAGGAGGTAATTATGTTAGTAGAAAATTTAGGAGCGGTAACATTAGTTAATGGATTACTTAGAATTGAAACTTTAAAAGTAGAGCCAAATGGGGAGCAAACTAATTCTGGTGAGATCCTTATCCCAGCAAATCTTGTAGGGCCTATTCTTGATGGTCTAGTAAATGCTGCAAAAGACCTTGAAAGCAAGTTACAAGACCAAATAGGTGAAGCAAATGAAGCTGGATCTAATGGTAAAAAAGCAAAAGATAAAAAGAAAACTAAAAACTAGAATATTTATAAAAGTTTTTTTTTCTTAAACTTGAATTTACTTTTTAGGTAAATAATCATGAGAATATTTTCAATTTTAATATTATTAGTTATGTCATTATATACTTTTAATTTAAAAGCTAATGAACAAACTGTTGATTTCAATAATTATAATGTTATTGGATCACCAATTACATATGAAGAATATGTTGATATGATTAGGATTGCTGTAATTAGTCAGCCAGACTATCGTTCTCTTATAGCTAGAAAATCTTCTTATGATTTTGACTTACGCTATGAGAGATTTCAAAGGTTACCAAAATTAAACTCATCGGTTAGAAATGACAAAATAATTGATAGAAAAATTGATGACTTTAACTCTATTAGAAAGCGTCAAGATGATGCAACTGATTTTATTTTAGAATTAAATCAACCTATTTATCTTGGGGGGAGCATTAATAAAAGGGTTGATAGTGCAATTAAACAAAAGCGAATAGGAAGTCTAGAATTACAAAAACAAGCTTCTGAACTTACGATTAAAGCTAATCAAATATTTTTAGATCTTTTAAAATATTTCATTTTGCAAGAAAAAGTAGATAATAGTATTAAAGAAATTAAAACAATTCTTTCTAATGTAGAAAGTAGAATTCAAGCTGGTTTTTCTAATATTACTGAAAAAGCTCTAGTACAAATTCGTTTAAATCAGTTACTAATCTCACAAGCGGAAATAAACGCACAATTATCAAGATCAAAAGAAACATTTGAAAGGTTCTTTAATACTAATCTAGATACTTATTTAATTCCTTCTTTAAAACTAGAAAATTTTATAGATTTGAAAGGTAATATTTCTAGAAATTATAATGAAAGAGACTCTTATGATGTGTTAATTTCTGAAATGATGTATGAGCAAGAAAAGAACAATATAGACCTTGCTAGATCAGAGTACAGACCGAGAGTTGGAATTAATATAAGATATATACAATATGATTTTGATGAAGATTTTGAAGAGAATGATATTAGAGGCGGAGTAACATTTAGTTTGCCTATTTTTGATTTTGGTCGAGGAAGTAAAATTAATTCTGCTAAATCAAGAGCAGAAGAATATAAATGGAATTTTGATAGTGAAATAAGGGATTATTTAATTGTAAGATCTGAAGTTGAAAACAGACTAAAATCTATTTCACAATCAATAAATGAAATTAGAAGTACTGTTGAAAATACCAGGCAACAAAAGGATATATTAATTAACAGAATGAGTCTTAGTGAATTTAATGGAATTAATCTATCTGAAATCATACTTCAAGATGTATCAAATACCACAAGACTGCTTGAGAATGAAATACAACTATATATTGATGACCTAACATTAAGTCATATTAATAGCTCTCTTCTCAATCGATTTAAAATGGAATTATAATGGATAAAGAAAGTAAAAAAGAGTCGCATTGGTTTTGGGGAAGCGTATATAAATACAGAAGCATATATTATCAGGTCCTTTTAGCTTCTCTATTTATAAATTTATTTGCTTTGGCTAGCGCATTCTACATTATGACTGTTTATGATAAAGTTGTGCCAAATAATGCTATAAGCTCTCTTATCGCTCTAACCGCCGGTGTATTTCTTGTTATTATTTTTGATTTCATTACTAAAATGATTCGTGGCTATTTTATTGATGTGGGTGGAAGCCTTTTAGACGATGATTTAGCTGAAAGATTATTTAAGAAATTTGTTTCCCATGATGTTAACAAATTAGGTAATTCACCAAGTAGATTAGCTGCTTCAGTAAAAGAATTTGATGGAGTTAGAGACTTTTTTGGATCAGCAACTATGGTAACATTGGTTGATTTTCCTTTTATGATAGTTTTTGTTGGAGTTTTATGGGCTATAGGCGGAATGGTAGCTCTTGTACCTACATTAATTATACCTCTTGTCATAATTGTTGCTGCAACTATTCACCCTCTTATAAAAGGCTATGCTGAAAAAAACTTGAATGCATCTCAAGGAAAATTAGGTGTTTTATTAGAATTATTAGGAAATATTGAAACTGTTAAGACTGTTTCTGGCGGAGAATATTTAAAAACAAAATGGCATAAATCTGTTGGTGATTTAAATCGAGCGAGTATAATTTCAAGAACTATAGGTAATATAGCCATCACTTTTTCACAATCAGGTTTACAGATTAGTCAGACATTTATGATTTTTTATGGTGTTTTCCTTATTGCAGCGGCAGAATTATCCATGGGAGCACTTATAGCTTGCGTTATTCTGTCTGGAAGAGCTCTAGCTCCTCTGGGTCAAATAGGGGCATTATTAACAAGATTTAATACTGCAATAGTAGGTTACAAAAGAATTGATGAACTAATGTCTGTAGATGCTGAGGATGAAAAATTTGAGGACTTTGAACACAAAGGTTCAATTAGAGAAGGCGCAATTTCAGTAAAAAATCTAAATTGGGTAGTAAATGAAAGAAAAATACTTCAGGACATAAATATTGAAATTAATGCTGGAGAAAAAATTGCCTTAATAGGCTCATTAGGATCGGGTAAATCAAGTTTGCTTAAATGCTTAGTTGGATTCAATAGTGTTGAACAAAATGTTATTTCTATAGATAATTATGACATTAAATCAATTAGTCCTGAAGTAATGAGAAAAAATATAGGTTACAGTCCACAGACTATTCAGTTATTCACAGGAACAATATATGAAAACATAGGTATGGGTTATGATGATGCAACTGAAGAAGATATAGAAAAAGTTTGTGAAATAGTTGGTATTCATAATTTTATTGGTTCTTTACCAGGTGGCTATAATTATAACTTAGATGAGAATGGAAGAAATTTATCAGGCGGCCAAAAGAAAAGTATTACTTTGGCTAGAGCATTAATAAAAAAACCAAAAATATTAATATTAGATGAACCAACAAGTTCTATGGATGGTACATCTATGACACAATTTATAAAGAATTTAAAAGAAATTTACACTGATTACACACTTATAATAGCCACACATAATGCACAAGATTTATCGCTTGTTGATAGGGTAATAGCAATTGTTGATGGTAAGGTTGCCAATGATCTACCAAAAGAAAATTTCTTAGCAAATATTAATAAGACAGAGATATAAAATGCGAAACCCTTTTAAGAAAAAAGAAAATAATAATAATACTCCTTTCCAAGGTATAGCTTCATTTTTCTTAAGGTTATTTTATTTAATTAATCGAATGGGTGAGTACATAGCTAATTATTTTTTAACAATAGAAAATCAAGAAAAAATTACCGAAATAGGACAATTTAGAGGTTTCAAAAGATCTTTCATTCTATTAAATATACTCATTGTAACTGTGATCACACTTTTTTTATGGAGTTTTTTTGCAAAAACTGATCAAGTGGTTAGAGCTGATGGAACAGTTATCCCAGCATCTAAAATACAATTAGTTCAAAGCTCTTATGGAGGTGTTGTTGATAAAATACTTGTAAATCTTAGTGATGATGTAAGGGCAGGTGATATTATTTTTGAAATTGATAAAGATCAAAGTCTTATTAATTATGAAACAGCTAAAGAAGAAGTTACCTCAAGAGAAAGGAAAGTTAAAATATTTGAAAAACTATTAGCTTCAGGATCCGAAGCAGAGATGACTATTATAAATGAAAAACTATTGCTAGCAGAAGCCAAAAGAAGATACATTGAAGCTGAAAAAAGATACAATAGCAATCAAGTAAAATCACCAGTTGATGGAAAAATTAGCACAGTCAATGTAGCAACGATTGGGCAAGTTGTTGGAACAGGTGAGTTATTGGCAGAGGTAGTTCCAAAAGATCAAGATTTAATAATTGAGGCCCAAGTTCAACCTAAAGATATAGCTAAAGTGAAAGTTGGACAAAAGGCTAAAATAGCATTTTCAGCCTTCGATAGCGCCATTTATGGGATGTTTGAAGGTGAAGTTGAAAAAGTAGCTGCTAGCACTACCTACCAGGAAGAATCAAACAGAGTCTATTATACGGCTAGAATTAAAGTAATAGATAATAAAATTAATGAAAATGATAAAGTTATTATTCAATCAGGAATGCAATCAACTGTATCAATAATAGGTAACAAACAAAGAGTTATATCGTATTTCTTGAACCCAATAAAAAAATTAAGTCAAGAAGCCTACAGCGAATAAACCTTTCTATACTATTTTAGCTTGTTTTAATTCTTTATAGAGTGGAGTCAATTGTTGCTCATAATTTTTCCATCTCTCAACAGATGTATTATATAATTTTTTTCTTACTTGAACACTGCTTGCAGTTTTTACAAACCTCTCATTTTCATAGAACTCAAGACATTTATCTTCATATTCAAGACCTAAATAAGAAAGAAGCCCCCTAACCTTTTCTTCAGGGTTATCTAATAGTTTTTCGTATATTACATCAAATATTGTATTTTCTTCGAATTTATTATACCAATGATGCATCAAGTCATTATAACTAATATAACTTCTAGCTATTCCATCTAATGAATAAAATGCATTAGAATCTTCTACAAATTTTTTAGTATAAATTGATAGGCATGTATCCATTGGGTTTCTTTTACAATGAATAATTTTTGACCAAGGCAAAGCTGCTTTTATTAAAGATACAAATAAATAATTACCCGGCATCTTATCAACAAAATATGGTTTATTATCAATATTTAATGGTTTAATTTCTTCAAAATAGTCTTCTTGAAATTTTTTAAGAGTTTCCTTATTAACTAAAAATTCATTTTGACTATAATTGCTAATCTCATATTTCTTAGCAATTTCTTCTATAACTCTTAACTCACCAGCTCCATGAACTAGACTGTGGCTATCTAAGATTTGCTCTGTTAAAGTGGTTCCAGATCTTGGCATACCAACAATAAAAATTGGTGTTGGATGTTTTTTTTGATTTGTGATGTGAGTATTATCCGCATATCGAATTAATTTACAATAATCATGAAATTTCAAAATCCTCTCATATGAGTAACCTTGCATCTCATTATATAAATTATTAGCTTCGAATAGGTACTCAAAGGCTTCTTCATACTCTTTTTCTTTATCCAATATAGAGAACATACCAAAGCCAGATTCGATTTTGACTTTTAAAGGGGTTTCGGAATCATTATGAATATCCTTAACCCAATTAAACATATTATTACTTTTATTGAATTTTACTTTTTCAATGAGTTTAATCATCCTATATGATTTTGGATGCTCAGAAATAAACTTTTCTATAATTTCCTTGGCTTCATCATCTTTCCCTTTAAGCAAAAGAATATGACAATAATTATATGCAAATATATCAGTAGTTTTATCCAGGTTATATGTATCAACAAATAATGACTCAGCTTCATCTAATCTATCTGTTTTAACATATAGAAGACCTAAATTACTCAATGTATGAGGATTGTTAGGGTTCAAATCTTTAGATTTCATAATATAATTTAATGCATCATCGAATTCTTCAATTGCTAGATAATTAATACCCATTTCTAAATATATTGCAGCAAGGTGCTTTGTATTGGTTTGATTCATATTTAATTTATTGAGGTATTTCTTATAAACATCAATTGACTCATTATATTTTTCTAAATATTTGAGACAATAAGCAATATTAAATAGAATTTGATAGTTACTTTCATCTAGAGCTAAAGCTTTATTGAATTGATTAAGAGCTTGCTGATACATCATTTTATTAACCAAAACTCTTCCTAAACCATTTAAAACAGCAATATTATTTGGATTCATTGCGATGATATTATTATAGATAAATTCTGCATCATCATATTCTTTTAAAGAGATATGTGCATCTGCTAGATTAAGAAATACTTGAACTGGTATATTAGGTGATGATAATTCTTTAACCTTTATAAAGATATCTTTTGCCTCTAAATACTTACCTAATTTTTTAAAAAGCTCACCTTTAAGGTTTAATAATTCTATATTTTCTGGATTTAATTTAAATAACTTATTTATTAGAATTTCAGCTTCATTTAGTTTATTAGAATTAAGAAGTTCATATATTTTATTAATTTCATCAACTTTATCAATCATTTAAATATGGTCCTTATAATTATTCCATTTACCAATTGATTCTGAATTAATGTTTTCTCTAACAGCTAATGCACTTGCAGTAAAAACAGGACGCTTATTCTTTATAAAATCTAAACATTTTTTCTCAAAATCAAGATCACAGAAGGATAATAAATTATTTATATTTTTTTCAGTATTATCAATTATATCTTCATATTGAATCTTGTAAATTTCATCACTAAAAGATTGATTCCAGAATTTCATCAAATTATCATAAAAATCATAATATTTTAGTGTACTTAACCAGTTAAAATGCCAATCCATTTTCCCAACAAAAAGTTTTGAATAAATTGAAAAACAATTATCCATTTTATTTCTCTGAATATGAATAATCTTAGACTCAGGTAATAATTGTTTAATCAAACCTATGTAAAGAAAATTATGAGGAAGTTTATCAGTTATTATAGTCTTATTGTCAGGAATTAGGTTTTTAGATCTATTAATATATAAGTTTCTAAGGGTTGTTAAATGCTCAACATTAAAATCACTAATATCAGATGGATAATCAATACCCTCTACAATATTTTGAAGTATTCCTTTTTCACCGAGACCATGAATTTTTGAATGAGATGATAACATTTGCTCTAACAGTGATGTTCCAGATCTTGGCATTCCAAGGATAAAAATAGGTATGAAATTATTAGTCTTATTTTTTTTAAGAAAATTTATTTTTGATAATTCATTATAGCTTGATTGTATTTTATCAAAATATAATTTTTCATTCTCTATTACATTATCAGGATCTATATTCATATATTGCATAAAAGAAGATTTAGAAATTTTAAGGTAATTAACACCTATCTCGTATTCTTTAATATTATCGTAATAGCACCATAATGCCATAGCAGAAAAAGCCTTGCTTTCTAGACTTATATTATCATTAATTAAAGCATCTTTTAAATAAGATAAATCAAAGTCAGAAAATGAATATTTTAATTGAGCAAGACCGTAATAGGCCTCAAAATTAGTATTATCCAGCTTTAATGACATTTCTAGTGCATCTATAGCTTCTTGAGTTTTACCAACAGCAACCAAACAATTAGCCAAATGAACATATGTGGCCGGATATTTATTATTTAACTTCAAAGCATTTTTGGATGCAATCATTGCACTGTCAATATTAGAAGATAAATAATAAAGATTAATTAAAAGTGAATAAGCTTTATAATTTTCTTTATTTAATTCAATTGATTTAAGTAAATTTTTTTCAGCTCCAGAAAAATCCTTTAACCATAATAGAGTATGTCCTAAATTATAATATAATGCATAATTATTAACTTCTAATTCTACTGATTTTTTATGGTAAATTAATGCATCACTAAATAACGATTTCTTGGTATAACAATTACCTAAATTACTAAGAACTAATGGATTATTTGGATCTATACTAATAGAAGATAAAAATATTTCTATCGCCTTATCATAATCACCTATTTCTAGCAATGTAGTTCCATAATTATTAAGACAAGGTAAATAATTTTTGTTTAATAATAATGTTTTTTCGTAATTAGTTTTTGCTAAAAAAAGATCAGTTTTATTATTCTTTAAATTAAATTTTTTTTTGTAAATATTACCAAGTTGATTAAAAAATAAATAATTATCTTTGTCATAATTTATGGCCTTATTAAAGTAGTCAATAGCTTTATCCAGGTCATTATTTAACTCATAACAAGTAGCTATTCCTGAGTATATTAAAGAATTTTCATTATCAATATTTAATAAATCTAAAAAATATTTTTTTGCTGACTCAATATTATTATCATTTATAAGCGCAAAACCCTTTTGTAAGTCGACTGTCATAAGAAAATATTTAGCACAAAAAAAAGGCCGCTAAAAGCGACCTTTTAATTTATTTGTTACTAGTTCTTATGAACCGGATGACCCATCAACGTCAGCAGCAACAAGAACTGCACCACTAATAGTAGCAAGTAGAGCAAATTGGTCACCATCACTGATAGCACTGTCACCATCAACGTCTTTCCAGTAATAAGCACCGTAAACAGTACCTGAGTCACCGATAAAGAGAACATACTCTTCATTAGCTGCACCATCAGACCCAAGTGAAGCATTAAGAGCTGTTGTTATTGCACTTATATCACCGAAATCAGTCGTATAAGCATTACCTGTTTTCTCATTAGTATTTGCAATGATTATACCACCAGCGTCCAGGTCAGCAGTTTGTCCTGAACCAGCTAGAAGTGTGGTTGTAGGAGCAGTTTTACCTACAGCAACAGCTGTATATAATGCACCAGTAATTTTAATGTCATCATTAGTTGTTGAGAAGTTAGTAATCTGGTCATGAGAAGTAGCAGAAACTGTGAAATCTTGATCCGCACCTGTTATATCAGTGAGTGTAAGAATAGTCATAGTATCTGTTGCGCTAGTAATTTTAACATCATCAGATCCAGTAGAAACATTAACTGTATCAGTACCTGAGTTAGAGATGTAAACAACATCAACACCAGCACTATCACTAATTGAGTTAGTACCATCACCACCATTAATTGTATCTATACCAGAACCACCATCGATAATATCATCACCAGCACCTGTTGTAATAGTATCAGCAGAAGCTGTACCTGTGATTGTATAGTCAAAGTCAGCAGATGCAACTGTTGTTGCAGCTGTAGCACCAGCATTAACTTTAATTGTCCAGTCAGAAGTAGTGATTAGGTTATCTTCATTGTAGTTGATGTAAAGTAATTCATCAGTTGTGTTATAGATAGCTTCTAGTCTCTTACCAGACAATGAGTCTTGAGCAAGTGTTTTAGAAGTTGTTGCTGTTAAAACAGTAGCATTAATAGTCACACCTGAGTTAAGAGATGAATAATCAACAGTGATTTTAAATTCATCAGTACCTGATAAGAAGTCAGTAATAACATCATAAGCAGTTCCTGTTGAGTCACTAACTGCACCAGAAGCACTTGAGTTATCATATTTAACATCATCAGCACCAGCACCCAATGTAATAATATCAGCACCAGCTGTACCATCAATAACATCAGCACCTGTACCTGACTTAATAGTGTCAGCTTTAGCACCACCAGTAATAATATCAGCACCAATACCTGTTGTAATTGTCATAGGTGTCAATGTTTCTGCAGCACCATTGAATGTTACAACACCTTTTACTGTACCAGCATTAAGAGTACCTGTAGCTCCTTGGAAGAAACCAGCTGTTAGCGTGATCGGTAAAGCTCTTGCAATACCATCATCTGTTAATGTGATAACTTCAAACTTAGTCATGTTTGTAGTTACAACAGTTGTTAGGTTACCACCATCTGCTTTAATAGCTAATGTGTCAGTACCTGTTCCACCAACTAATGTATCAGCTGTAGCAATTGAATCTTCATAGAAATAGAAGAGATCATCACCAGCACCACCAGTAATTGTATCTGTTGTAGCAGCAGCTGAAACAGAATAGTAACTAATTGCATTAGCAGCTGAAAGTCCAGCAGCATCAACAGTCACAGCACCATTTGCATTAGTGTCATATATTTTTAATAGAGTAGTTCCGTTATTTGTATAGACACTATCAGATAATGTAATTGTATTAGCACCTGTTCCATAGAATTGAATTTTTTCAACGCTTGACATTCCTTGAAGATCAGAAGCAGCAACAGTTGTTGTAGCATTTTCTGAGAATTTTAGAATATCGGATCCAGCACCACCATCAAGAGTTTCAGCAGCAGTTAGGCCAATAAAGTCAGATACATCAGACATATTGAATGTATCAGCACCAGCACCACCGATAAGTGTATCAACAACGGCACCACCACTAAGTGTATCGGCACCTAATCCACCATCAATAGTATTTGCTTTAGCACCACCGATTAATGTATCAGCACCTGCACCACCTGTTATAGTAATTTTTGAATCGTCTTCAGCTGAAGCATTAACAAAAATACCACCAGATCCAGTCCAGCTAGAACCATCAATCACACCAGTGATTGCGGCTGTTGTACCGTTACCACTTGCAGCAGCTGTTGCAGCTGTTACGAATTGACCATCAGTTAATGTAATGTAAGCACTGTTTGTACCAACATTTGTTAAAGTGATTTTTTCAATTCCAGTTACAAGAGTTAATGAAATGTAACCAGAAGCTGTACCAAGATCAGTATCATCCATTGTGATAGCAAGAGTATCAGTACCCTTACCACCTGTGAATGTATCAGTTGCCTCTAAACCAGTAGCAGCTACTGAAGTTGATAGGTAAGTAACTGTATCATCACCAGCACCACCTGTAATGCTATCATCAATATTAGCAGCAACGTTAAGGTTAGCTGTAATGCTGTTGGCTGATGTTAATGCAGAAGCAGTAACAGTTAACGCACCAGCAGCTGTCGCTGTACCATTAGCTTGGATTTGTTGAATAGTAAAGTTTGAAACACCGTTATTAGTAAATAATGTATCGTCTAAAGTTACAGTTAAAGCAGCTTCACCTGTCATCTGAAGAACTTCAACACTCTTTAGACCATGAAGATCTGTACTAGCAATTGTAGTACCATTAGTATCAGAGATTCTAAGTGTATCTGTACCTTCACCACCATCTAATACTTCAGCAGAAGCTAAAGTAATAAAGTCAGTGTCGTCGTCAACAAGGAATCTATCGTTACCAGCACCACCTGAAAGAATATCGGCACCACCGTCTCCATCAATAACATCGTTACCTGCACCACCATTGATTGTATCAATGCTAGCAGCACCATTAATGATGTCATTACCGCCATTACCATTAATTGTATCTGCAGCTGCAGCACCAATTAAAGTATCAATTAAATCTGAACCAGTAATAGTTTGTGGGTAAAGAACACCACCAGTGTTACCTTCCATTGTAAGACCAGTTGTTAGACCAAACATTCCAGATGCATCGATTTCAGTTAAAACCGCAGCAGCTATATTTGTTGTAATAGGTCCATAACCAGAGAATGTAACTTTGTTTAGAGCGGATGAAGTTAAATCATCAGTATCAGTAGCTGAAAGACCACTTGTTATATTGATTGTTTCAAATTCATTTAATGTAATTGTACCAGCAGTTGGTAAAATAACACCAAGTCCACTTGCAGTCGCTATTGTAACATTCGCAGTATCATCTGATGTGTTTAGTGCTAGAGTACCAACAACACCTTCTGTACCTTGAATTTCAATTTTAGCATCTGCAGTTAAGTTTTTAACTGTAACGCCTGTTCCGTCTGCAGTAGCAGTGGAAAGAACTCTAAATGTATCAGCACCAGCAATTTTCGCTAGGTCATAAACATCTGAGTCTGTTGCACCAGCAGCTAGAACTTCAATACCAGTAAGTCCTGCTGTTGCTGTAGCAGTAAGCGTAGCAGCGTCATCAATTTCAACCGTATCTCTACCAGCTCCACCTGAGAAGATGTCAGCACCAAGAGAATTCAATGATGAGTCAAAGTTAATTGTATCATCACCAGGTCCACCAGTTACTACTAGTGTTGCAGTTGTTGC
>PBKX01000038.1 GCA_002722215.1 Flavobacteriales bacterium
GACTTCGAAACCGTCAGGGAGTCAAACACAATCGCGACTTCTGCAGTCACCCATGGCGATGATACGATAACCATCACTAATCATGGTTATGCAACCGGTCTAAGAGTGGTTTATACCGTGGAAGGTGGTGCGGCGATCACCAATCTGACGGATGCTACGTCATACTATGTAATCAAAGTAGACGCGAACACGATTAAATTAGCGACTAGCGAAGCAAATGCGAAGGCCGATACACCGGTCGTGATTGATCTTGGGAGTGCTTCGCAGGGTAGTAATGCCCAAAAGCTAACCAAATACGGTTCATATGGTGGCGATATCGACTCGGCTTCGATCAAGATTTCGACGACAGCAAGTGCCGGGGAAGCTTTGGCGGTATTGGATACTGCGGTAGGTGGTATTGACGAGCAACGGGCTATCTACGGTGCGGTGATGAACCGTTTACAATATACGATAGATAACTTACGGAATGTATCGATGAATCAGATGCACTCTCGAAGCCGGATTCAGGATGCTGATTATGCGAAGGAGACCTCGGAATTAGCCAGGACGCAGATTATTCAGCAAGCGGCGACGGCGATGTTATCGCAGGCGAATACGCTACAACAAACCGTATTACAACTCCTGCAAAATCAGTAACTAACTGATTAGAAACAGGATAATAAGGAATACAAACAGTGAATTGCGATAATAATAAAAACCATGCCGTGACGTCATCCTATCCCAGAGGGTGTCATCCAATCCGCACTGTCACTCCGGTCGGATGTTCCTTCTGGATGGCGTTGGTCAAAATTCATTGTTTGGTTGCGCCAATAGGCAATCATATGAGAAACGCAACCTCGGATAACACTTCGTTGCTGCCTCCTTCACAAGGTAACAAGTATGCCTCCGAAAACTCATGTTTCGAGCTCATCTTGAGCACATAGGGTACTATAAGCGCTTTCAAAGGGGCCTTCAGGCCCCTTTTTTTTTGATGAAAATATATATTCTAATCAATAAGTTAAAAATTTCTTTGGGAAAAGTGAAAAAAATAATTAAAGCTGACGATCATGCTGCCGATATAGCTTTTACAAATAGAACTTTAACCAGAATGGCGAATTAACGGAGAAAAATTACGAAAATAAGCTAAAAAAGTACATATTTGATCGGTGCGGAGTGGGGACTCGTCTCGTTAGAGACTGAATAACAATAATAACTTACCCGTATCAAGGAGGCATAAAATGCCTGGAGTTAATACAAATGTTAACGCAGCGATCACCATCAATGCTTTAGCTCAAAATGAGCAAGACATGGCCCGAGCCATGCAACGTTTATCGACTGGTAAACGAATCAATTCAGCACAAGATGACGCAGCTGGTTTAGCTGTCGCATCTAGAATGACTGCCCAAATCAAGGGGTTAAATCAAGCTGTTCAGAACGCGCAACATGCTGTTTCCATGGTGGAAGTGGCTGAAGGTGCCGTCGTAGAAATTTCTAGTATGTTAATGAGAATGCGAGAGCTCTCTGTAGCGTCGCAAAATGGTACCAATACGACCGCTGATCGAAATGCCATGTCCACTGAATTTACGCAATTACAGACTGAAATCAACCGGATAGCTGATAATACGCAATATAATGGACAAAATATTCTTGATGGCACAATAGCAGCGACCGGTACTATTGCTACGAGCGCGGTGAGCGACGCCAATGAAACTTTCACACTGACAGCTCACGGTCTAACAGCCGGTCAGCGTGTTGTCTATAACGATGGTACTGCTGACGGTTCCGGAACAGCGGTAACTGGTCTTGTCCATGGGACTGCCTATTATGTTATCGCATCGGGTTTGACGGCAGACGTTTTTAAATTATCTGCAACTAGTGGCGGTAGTGTGTTAGCTATAGGTGCCAGTGCTACAGGTAATAATGCCCAATATTTCGAAACTGATGTCGTGAGTTTCCAAGTGGGAGCTAACGCCAGCCAAAGTATTACGGTCGCTTTCGGTGATTTTAATACCGCAGATACCAAAAGCACGTTTGCAGGAGCAATCAATTCTTCGACTATAGGAGTCGCTTCTGCTACTGCAGCAGCATCAGCGCTGTCAGTCATTGATGCGGCTATCGCAGGGGTTGATTCCCAAAGAGCAACTTTCGGTTCAGCGCTCAATCGACTGAACATGTCGATAGCAAACCTCAGTAACGCGAAAATCAATGCCGAAGCCTCTAGATCCAGGGTAATGGATACCGATTATGCCGCAGAAACAGCGGAATTGGCCCGTACCCAGATCATTGCTCAGGCTGGTATTGCCATGCTTTCGCAAGCCAATGCACAACCGCAAACTGTTTTATCACTACTTCAAGGGTAGGGGCGGTAGCATCTATTGAGGTTAATTCAAAAAAGGGGCCGTAGATAATCAATGTCGAAAGCCCCGGATTTGAATGATTGAAGAGCTTAAAAAGGATAAAAAAATGAGTCGAGAAATTGTAAAAGAGTCGGTCGAATCCCTGAAACGTAAAGGGGACTTTGATGCCAAGAAAGTGAAAAAGATACGTAAAGCGTGGTCGAAAGGATTGTATACACCAAATTCAGAATTAATTGCATACGTTCTTTTTAATAGTTAATTATCAATAATTTGAAGTGATAATTTAAAAAGATACTAATAAATATTAATAGAGTTATTGGCATGGGGAAGTCTAATTAAAAGACTGCCAATGGGCTCTGAAATAAAACTGAAGGACTTAAACAATGGCCGGAGTTAATACGAACATAAATGCGCAAGTGACAATCAACGCGCTGCAGCAAAATGAGAAGGATATGGCTCGTGCCATGCAACGTTTATCGACAGGTCTCAGAATTAATTCATCTCAAGATGACGCGGCTGGTTTAGCCGTTGCGTCCAGAATGACTGCCCAAATCAAGGGGTTGAGTCAGGCTATTCAGAATGCCCAGCAGGCCGTGTCAATGGTAGAGGTGGCGGAAAGCGCCATTGTGGAGATTAACAAGATGTTTATGCGGATGAGAGAGCTCTCCGTAGCGTCGCAAAACGGCACGACAACCGTGTCGGATCGTAGCGCGATGTCGACTGAATTCGTGCAATTACAAATAGAAATCAACCGAATTGCTAATAATACGCAGTATAACGGACAAAATATCTTGGACGGTACGATAACCCAAACTGCGGTGATACCTCTTAGTGAGGTGGATACGACGAACAATAAGTTCACTACTAGCGCGCATGGTTTGGTGAATGGACAAAGACTTGTTTACAACGCTGCGGATGGTACTGCGGTTGGAGGATTAACGGACGGCGCTGCCTACTATGTAGTTGGTGCAGCTACGAACGAATATCAGGTCTCTTTAACCAGTGGCGGTAGTGCAGTAGCTCTCTCGGGAACTGGTAATGCCAACCAATATTTTGAAACTGATCAAGTCAGTTTCCAGGTAGGGGCTAATGCGAGTCAGATGATTAGCGTCGCTTTTGGTGACTTCAACACAACAGATACGAAAAGTTCGTTCACCGGTGCTGTTGATAAGGATACTATCGGTGTTACCACTGTGACTGCAGCCGCTTCCGCCTTAGCGGTCGTTGATGCTGCCATAGCAGGCGTCAGTAGCCAGCGCGCGTCTTTCGGTGCTGGCCTTAATCGGTTGAATATGGCGATTGCGAACCTGAGTAATGCAAAAATCAATGCCGAAGCGTCCAGATCGAGAGTGATGGATACCGATTATGCAGCAGAAACGGCTGAATTAGCCCGTACCCAGATAATAGCCCAGGCTGGTATTGCCATGCTGTCGCAGGCGAATGCCCAGCCCCAAACAGTCTTGTCGTTATTACAGGCTTAGTGCGGAATAAGGATTTATGAAGGAGGCAGATGATAAGGGTAAGTTAGGGAGGAAAATAGTATTTGGTTCTGGTTTTCCAATTGCTATCGACCTCCCCAATTTCTTAAAAATTGCCCAATATCGATGATAAACATAGGTTTATGAAGTAAGTAGAAAAATAGTTAGACACTTTTTAATTGTTACCTTGTGAAGGAGGCAGCAACAATGACAGTAGTCAGAAAGCTCGGGAAAGGCTGTGTGACAACGGTTCGATCCACGGGAAAACAAAGCGGAGCTATGGTGGCTTTGATGGGAGAACTTGGTGAGAAGCTACGCTCTTCGCTACCCATAAGAGAGATCATTTCGCCAAATACCACACAGATCTTGGCGTCGGACATCTGCAATAGAGAGTTCAAGAGCGGTCAAAAGCAAACCGCTTTTCGGCGCATAAGTAATTCTTTTGTGCTGAAATTTTTCTGCAAAATGGCCTTTATTCAAGACAATTCAAATGAACGACTTGCGTCGGGTAAAGCTCGTTTTCCGGGTTTTATGACTCCCCTAGCTTTATTGTGCTTTATCGGTGAAGTAGTGGGACAAAGAGTTCGGCGCATAGCGCCAACCAGATGAGATTTTATTTATTGCATATGTTTAGGAACAGTCAATCAACAATATGGTGGAGGTAAAAAGTAACAAAAATTTGAAGTTTTAAAAGTTTGAGAATCGACAGCTTTTTCCGGAGATTAAAATAGTTACCTTGTGAAGGAGGCAGCAATCTTCAGAGAGTAGTCAGGCGAATCAGGTTTTAAGGGATTTATCCTTAAATTGTCTAGGGTGAGGGGGAATGCATTAGCAGGCACCTCACCATTAGCCTACACCTGCGGTATGCGACCTCGAGGCCGCCCGCTGCGTTCCAACGGCGCAGGAGGAGGCACAGAAGTTCGTTTTTAGCCTGATTGAGAACACCAGGTGTGTTCCCATGGAATCTCAAAGCCCAGTTATTTTAAAAGCATTATACAGCCGAAAACCGTATTTGGGATATTAGGCTTCAGGTGATGACTGGCTTGGCTTTAAAAGTTAATAAGAATATTAAAAATATAGTTTTACTGTATGAATTAAATAGAAAATTTAAATTTTAGTGGTGTGGGCACCTGCCTCAAGTGAGGCATCAATTGAAATTTTAATACCTTGTGAAGGAGGTTTATTATGTTAGGAGTTAATACAAACGTAAACAGTCAAGTAGCTATCAACGCGTTGGCCCAGAATGAACAACGGATGAGCACTGCGATGAACAGATTGTCCACCGGTGTTCGAATAAATTCAGCATCAGACGATCCTGCTGGCCTTAAGGTCGCTAGTCGAATGACAGCTCAAATTAATGGCTTGGAACAGGCCGTGACAAATGCCACTCATGCAATTTCCATGGTGGAAACCACTGAAGGTGGCATAAGAGAAATCTCAAATATGTTGCACCGCATGAGAGAGCTTGCGGTAGCAGCTCAAAATGGGACTAACCACGCTAAAGATATTGAAGCCATGCAAGCCGAATTCGAGCAGTTGCAAGATGAAATCGAACGTATCGCAGACAATACCCAATACAACGGAATCAATGTCCTTAATTCTGGTGCCGACCGAACTTTCGCGATAGGTGCCCTTGGGGAATCTCTACGGGTTAATTTATTTGATTTTCAAACTAAAAATGCTGCAGTGACCTATGCTGCTGCTGATGTCACTAATGGTAGCGACAAATTTACAAAAGCTGACCACGGTTTCTCAAACGGTGACGCGGTAGTCTATAACCACGGCGGCGGCACAGCGGTGACCGGCCTAACCGATGGCACCACCTACTATGTCACCGAAATTTCTGGTAACGACTTTAAATTGGCCACCAGCTATGACAATGCAGTGGCCGGAACTGTTCAAGCAATCACCGGTGACGGTAATGATGCTCAGACTTTAACCAAAGTGTCAGCTTATGGGGGAAATATCGATAAAACGACGATTTCTGTGAATTCTTCCACTAACGCAGCCGCTGCTCTAACGGTTATAGATAAGGCTATTGCGGGAACGGATGGTTCTCGAGCATCGTTGGGTGCTGCCTTGAATCGCCTAAATTATGCGGTCAGTAGCTTAGGCAACACGAAGGTGAACGCGGAAGCTTCAAGATCGCGTATTTTGGATACGGATTACGGGGCAGAAACGGCGGAATTAGCGCGAACACAAATAATCGCTCAGGCGGGTGTTGCGATGTTAGCCCAAGCCAACATGAAACCTCAAAGTGTTTTGGCTCTGCTCAAGGGGTAATTACCTTTAGCACTTCCAGGTTTGCGGAAAATATTTTCCGTGAATCCTGGGAGTACACCTAGCTAGTTAACGATTAATAGAGAAAGAGGAGGCTAGTTAAATGTCAGAAATGATGGTTGATCTGAACAGGCTGGATCCTGACAAAGCCACTTCCAGCGATGGTTTTGATGAAGGGAAAGTGACTCGTATCAGAGAGGCTTGGAAGTCAGGACATTATGCTCCGGACTCGAAGGAAATAGCCGGCCACTTGGTCGAGTGGTTGAAAAGCGAATAAAAGGGGCCCTCAGCACAGTCGATTAGTTGCCCAACAACTAACTAATTTGATGAGCAAAAAGGTACCATAAAGTTCGGTGGGTAAAGGGGGTTTCGGTTTTGGCTGAACCCCTTTTTTTATTTTACTAAATGCCCGTAGGTAGCATATTTAAGCGAATTCAAAAAGTTTTTAAAAAAAGTCTATTTTTTGCTAAAGTTTTTGAGGTCTGCTGCCGATATATAGTCTAGTAGGATTCCATCTGGGATTCTCGGCATGGGTTTTATAACGGTTTGTATGATTTTATTAGGGATAGAGGTCAAAGGCATGGCTAGTGGAGAAATAGGTTCAAATCCGGCTGTAACGAAGATTGCTGCTCAATCTGGGGGCTCACAAATAGCAGTAAAGAAGAGTTCTGGGGCTGATATATCCATAAAGCGCAATGAACTGAACGTCAAATCTGCGCAAGATATTGTGGCTGGGGTCAGCCCTACTAGGGAAGGATCTCTTGCAAGAATACAGACTCTACAAAGTGACCTCAGTGAGGCTCTGCAGTCACTAAATCAGTCCACAGCACTAAATTTCTCAGTAGATTCCAGCTCGAATCGGTTTGTGGTCAGAGTGACCGAACCTGATTCGGGAGCGGTCGTTTTTGAGGTTCCATCAGAAGCAATTCTTCGAGTCGCCCGAAATATTGAGTCTTTGCGAGGAGTGCTCTTCGATAAAGAGATGTGATATCTCGGACTGGAAACTTAAGAATCGGACTGAAGCAGTTTCTCTAATAGGCCGGTTTTTTCACCTCTTTCTTTGAGTTCCTTTATAACTTTTTCTGCCAAATCCCGGTTATCAGTATTCAGCAAAATTTCTATTAATTCTTTATTTTTATCAATGGTTTCTGTCATATTATTATAGCTATATATATTAAATTTTTAGGAAAAAGTCGGAAGCTGAAAGTCCTTCTTTCCATTGATTAAAAATACCTGTAAGCGCCTCTTCCCAAACTCTGGTGTAGCGTTGGGTATCGAACAGCTGGTACTTCTTCACGTTTTCTTTTACCTTGCGACTGATCATCTCAAGCTTCTCCTTGTCATTAATAAATTCGTCCAGTAATTGATAATAGCTGTCATATGACTCCGCTATCAGTTCTGAACAAGCAATGTGGTGCAGTGCGGAGGCTGCCACCCTGGAGGCGAAGGTCTCTCCAGCAATGGTCACAATAGGTATTCCCTGAAATAGCGCATCTGTAGCCGTCGTGTGACCTACGCAAGGATAGGTGTCCAGAAAGATATCCACGTGAGCTAACCGGCCTATATGCTCCTCTTGATCTAAAAAGGGGGCGAAAATAATTCGATTTGGCTCTATTCCAGCCATGGTGGCTAATTTGAACAGCCTGCTTTTACCTGAAATGCTAGTGTCCGTTAACCATAGTATGCACTTTGGGTGTTTTGACAGTAGCTTCAACCAAATATCGTAGATTTTTGGGGTTAATTTGTAGATAGAATTGAAGGCTCCTAACACTATAGCATCCTCGGCAATGTCAAGGTGAGAGCTTCTATCGAAGGATTCGGTCAGAGTGCGGCTAGAATCTGGAGGTTGATAGAAAATAGGTAGGGTAATCAGTCGTTCACTAAATTGTTTACGATTGTTATTGGTTAACGTATAGGTGTCCCCGACAAAATAATCTATATAAGGCATCCCCATCGAGGCTGGATAGCCTAAATAATTGATTTGAAGGGGCGCAGGCCGAGAATAAAGTAAAAAAGGTCGGCCATTCTGGGTGAATCCTTTGAGATCTATCGTAATATCGATCTTTTCATCGCGTATAGATGCACAGATTTGCTCATCGCTCCACTGGCTCACCTCTAGGAAGTTTTCTCCGACCGCATTTCTGATTCTTTTTCGGAATGAGTCATCAGCCTGATTGATGCCGTAGCTGAATAGGTATATGTCAAACTTTTCTCGGTCGTGGCTTTCCATGAGCCCTGCAATTAAAAATGCGGTCGCATGAGAGTAAATATCGGCAGATAGATAAGCTATTTTGATTTTTTCTGTCTTTCGGGGGATGGGAGGAGGCTGGTTCTGGGCGGGTAGCTCTGAGTGAGCCTCTGCACTCCTTTCCAAAAGGTGGGATTGCAACTTTAATGAATCAAACATTGTGGTGGCCGAGAAGGCGCAGCTCGCAAGCATCCTGGCGCCTCTGAGCCTGGAGGTACCTTGCTTGAAAGAGTGAGCGATTGCCGAGTTACAGGCATTTTTCAAGTTGTCCCTATCTTCCCAGTTGCAAAGATGGCTTCTTTGGTACAGCGCATGAAATCCAGTTGTGGCGTCATTTTTGTCCATCTGAAAGGCTAAATAATATAGTTCTGCAGCGGTTTCTCTGAGTTGTAAATTGGAGAAAATCAAGGCGATATTATAGATAAAAGCAGCGTTTGATTCGTCCATGGGTAATTTGCTTACGGAATGAGTAAGGCTGGTTGCGAGGGCACCGAGATGGTCTCCTAGCCGAGATTGAGCGCTGGAGAGAACTGCGCGTAAGGGTTTTTGTTGGTCCTCAGGAATTTGATCTATTTTTTTCTGGTCAGATATAAATGGTTTTAGTAACCGGATAACATCAGTGTGCCTGCCTAGTGAAAGAAGGTGTTCTCCATAACAATATAAAAACTCTCCCTCGGTGGTGGCTGAAAAGCTGTTGGAGTCCAACATTATTTTGCCTTTTTCCAGGATTTTCGTAGCCAATTCCATCGATTCTCTTTGGGCGACGTTGACCTGAAGCGTGATCAAAATAGGGTTCAACTCAACAGTTTCTATTGGTAAGAGTTTCACCAAATCTTGTTTACCAGCAAGGCGAATAGGGTGACGGAACTCGATCAGTAGGTTTGGGTCTTGTGTTTTTCCTAAATATTTTTCTAGCACTGACCAAACTGCTGGGGTGGCCGCGATTATTTGAATAACATATCCAAACGTCGCCCAACAGTCTCTATTTTCTGGAAACGTCGTCAAACTTATTGCAGATAAGAGTAGGGCTGTTTGCGCTTGATTATTTTCTAGCGCAAATTTAGTCCCCACCAGCAATTCGTGAAGCCGGTCAGATCCTTGCGTTTTTCCGAGCAATTTTTCGATAGATTTTATAGGAATTTTAGTCGGCCTCGAGACCAGAGCCTTCTCAATTTCAGAAATGAGTCGTTTCGAGCGTTTATCCATAATTATCAAGGATAATCTAATATTGAGCCTTCTGGAACTAGCGGGTACGATGTGACTAGGGCCCATAATTTGGTTGAGAGCCAAATGTGGTGAAATAGAGGACATTAATTTAGGGAAAGCGTTATGGCAAAAATAAAAGATGCTCTCGTAGAGATGGTGATAGTTTTTCTGGTAGGCGGCCTTATAGGGGCTGTTTTGGCGGTAGTATCTAATTTATTTGTCAGCGGAGTGCAGTATTTTAGTGACCAAAGGGAGGCTAGTGAATTTTTCTTAGTTGCTATCGGTGATTATTCCGTTTCCTTGTCTCCTTTGGCGTTTCTGTGGACTGCGGCTTTAGTGGTGGTTTTTATTCGGACCACTTTGGGCGTTGTGAAATGGGCAGGCCCAGCTGACGCAATGTATGCGGCCCATCAGATTAATGAACCGCTGGATATTAAGCGTGGTTTTGCTTCCACGCTAGCAGCCTTTACTTCGGCGAGCGGTGGGGCTTCAGTGGGCCAATATGGACCTTTGGTCCATTTTGGCGCGACAATGGGCGTTTGGGTCAAGCGCTTTCTTACTAGCAGACTGTCTCATGATGTGTATCTTGGATGTGGAGTCGCCGCAGCCATCTCGGCTGGTTTTAACGCACCCATAGCCGGGGTGGTTTTTGCTCATGAAGCGGTTCTAAGGCATTTTTCCTTAAGGGCGATAGCGCCCATTGCAGTAGCATCGGTTACAGCTAGCGCTTTAGGGACTAGCTGGTTTCCGAGTGTTTCAGGCTTTGATGTCACCTTTTCAGTCCCTGACCTTGCGGAACTGGTACCTGTTTTGGTAGTTCTCGCTCCTATTTTGGCCGCCGTGGCGATGGTCTTCATGCATTCGTTGAGGTTTGGCGCAAGTTTGCCGCCGAAACTCAAGATTTCACCCATTGCAGCTCCGTTCATTGCGGCGACGGTCTGTGGATTGGTAGGCATTTGGGTGCCCCAAATTTTGGGATTAGGAATTGATAGCATGAACGAAATGATCGCTGGCCAATTTACTATTGGCCTCCTTATTACCGTGTTGGTGGCGAAAATATTGATGACCTCCCTCTGTATTGGTTTTGGGCTCTTTGGGGGCGTGTTTTCCCCGGCATTATTTGTTGGAGTGTCCGCTGGTGCGTTAGCTGGCCAATTGGCGGTCATATTTGGTGTTGGGGACGTTTCAAACGTTTTGGCTATCGCATCAATGGCAGCAGTGAGTTCAGCCGTGATCGGAGCGCCGGTGTCAGCAGTTTTAATCATTTTAGAATTAACAAAAAGCTATGATTGTGCGGTTGCAGCAATGCTGGCTGTTATGATTTGTAGTTTGCTGACCCATAGACTGTTTGGCCATTCGTTTTTCGATCGGCAGCTCTTAGATAGAGACATTGATTTACAGAAAGGACGTGAGGCAATCGCCTTAAGCCAGCAAAAAATGGAAGACCTGGTAAGCGATGATTACGTTGCCCTAGACCCTGGAAATAATGGAGTGCATGCGGTAGAAAAGTTGAAAAAGCGCGGGCACACTGAGGGCTACATTGTGGATGAAAACGGAAAGATGATTGGAAAGATTTCTATTTATGACGCCCTGAAAGCAGGTGAGGCTGAAGTGAAAACGGTTCTAGAGGTGGACCCTATTATTTTGCTTTCAGGAGAGTCTCTCACTGTCGCGATGGAAAAAGTGAGTCAATTCGTAGGGGAGAGCTTACCGGTAGTTAATGAGGAGAACGATCTGTTGGGGACTGTCACAGAGGGGGATTTATTCCAAGCAGTGATAGATGTGCAAAGGAATGCTAGAAGTATGGAGCGATAAATGTTTACTCGACTACTTAAACACAAAACAAACGTGTGGATCCCTGGTTTCTGTCTATTTTTCATTTTATCCCCGGTTGCTGCGGATCCTTTCGAGGCGGGGTTAAGGGCTATGGAGAGAAAGCACTATGCTACAGCTATGCGAGCATGGCGAGGACTAGCGAAGGAAGGGGTGCCCCAAGCACTTAATAATATCGGGCATTTATACGAGCAAGGCTATGGGGTCTCTCAAGACTATTCGGAGGCAATGAATTGGTACAAGAAGGCGGCGTCAAAGGGCTTGGCTGAAGCTGAGCACAACGTGGGGATGTTATATAACCAAGGTTTCGGAGTGGCAAAAAATGATCAAGAAGCTGTTAAATGGTTTCGTCGGGCAGCAAAGCAGGAATTGGCCGATTCTCAATATATGCTTGGTCTAGCATATTACCAGGGCAGTGGAGTGAAACTCAGTTACACTAAGGCGAAACCTTTTTTTCTGAAAGCAGCCAAAAAAGATTATTCTCCCGCGCAATTTATGTTTGGCTACATGTTACAGGCCGGGGAGGGTGCCAAGAAGCCTGATTCTTTTAAAGCACTTATTTGGGCTTCAATTGCGCTTAAAAATGGCCAGAAAGAAGCTCAAGACCTAGTTAATATTACCAAACTATTGCTTGAAGACGCGGAAGTAGCTGAAGCAGAGAAGGCTATAAACATCTGTGTGAGAAGCAATTTCTCAAATTGCCCTGCCTGATTAAGGAAATTTCAATTAAATAAAGGTTGCTAGCCGTGTTTTTGCTAAAGAATCGGAGATTGAATCCGATTTAATAAGTGAGCATTAAAAAATAGATTTTAGGAGTAACGCGGCATGGGAAGAAGAAGCGCTCTAAAGGCATACCAAAATGTGGAAGTCGAAAGTAATGCAGCCTATGCAGATGGGGTGCAGCTAGTGCAAATGCTTTTTGACGGTTTGATGGAGTCGATAGACAAGGCTCATGGCCACATAGAACGTGGAGAGATCGCGGAAAAGAACGAAACAATATCGAGAGCGCAAAAAATAATCTTTGGCCTTCAAATGTCGCTAGACATGGAAAGGGGAGGAGATCTTTCAAGAAATCTAAATGATCTTTATGAATATTCAGTTAGGCGACTGCTTCATGCTCATTCTAGAAATGATGTAGAAGCCCTTGAAGAAGTTAAAAGTTTAATAACCGAGGTAAGTTCGGCATGGAGTATGTTGCCAGGTTTATTAAAAAATGAGCGGATAGCTGCTGCTTGATTGTAAAATGGAGAAAGACATCCTCATCGCGGCAAACGATAACAGTTTACTCTTCAACACGGGCATAGCTCAAATAGCAGAGAAAAATTTCTCTGGGCGGAAAGAAAGTGCCTTTGAACTTCCTGAAGAGCATGAGGGAAAAACTGATGGGTTGGAAAAGGCTAATGCTAATGAAGGGCGGATATCGCTTGCTCGATTTACAACAGCCCATATCTACACAGTAGAGCAGTTCTTAATCTTTCGAAACATTACCTGAAACGAGTAGTTCTCCCGCCAGGCCTTGCGCTTTCAAGAAAATAGCTCTATTTTTACAGACTTTAGTATCACAATTGTCCAGCTAGGAGGCTATTAACCTGTAAGAGTACTGGTTAATAGCGGACAGTTTCATTTTCTTAATAATTCTTGGTCGCTATGTTAGAAAAAATCATCGGCAAAAGCTCTTGCGTGCAGGACATGAGGGCTCTCATCGAGCAAATTGCTCCAACCGAGGCTACTGTGTTAGTTCTAGGGGAGAGTGGCACTGGCAAGGAGCTAGTAGCTAAGGCGATTCATACCTGTTCAGACCGCTCGGAAAACGCATTCGTTCCAGTTAATTGCGGTGCCATTCCTAAAGATTTATTAGAGAGTGAACTATTTGGACACAAGAAAGGATCCTTCACAGGTGCTATCGCGGACCGTAAAGGTCGGTTTGAAATAGCTAATAGAGGTACCATATTTCTAGATGAAATAGGCGATATGTCTACTGACTTGCAAGTCAAGTTGTTGCGTGTGTTGCAAGATGGACAAATCGACCCGGTGGGGACAACCAAAAGCATACCGGTGGACGTGCGGGTGGTAGCGGCTACTCACAGGAATCTCCCTGACCTTATCCAACAGGGACAATTTCGCGAGGATTTATATTATAGGCTGAATGTAATTCCAATCGAAACGCCAGCTTTGCGGGAAAGAAAGGAGGATATAGAGGCATTGATAAGGCATTTTGCGACGATTCATGCTAGTTCTTTGTCAGGGCCTATAAAACTAACACCGCAGTCCATAGAAGTCTTAAAAGAGTATGATTGGCCGGGTAATATTAGGGAGCTTTCTAACCTCGTCGATAGATTTAGTGCTTTGCATCCGGGGGCTGAGGTCGACTTGAGAGATGTGATGCCTAGCATGGTTCCTCCTCCGCTAAGATCAGTAGTGCAGGATGATGAGCTGGGAACCTTGGCCGTTGACGATTCCTACAGTCTAGATTCTCCGCCATCGGTGAATGGTCTTGAAAATGATACTGAGGTCTCGCCGCGGTCTGGGTCGAAATTGGGTCCGGCCAACGAAGTTGAAGAGGCTATCATGTTGGCTCAAGGTTGGAACTCCTTTCCGGAAGAGGGGATTGAATTGAAAAAGACAATTCAAGACATAGAAAAAAAATATATTGAAAAAGCCCTTAGTAACTCATCTGGCAACGTTTCTAAAACTGCTCGCCTTCTCAAAATTCAGCGAACCACGCTAATTGAAAAGATCAATCGATACGGGATCAAATCTTACGACTAACAATGTTTCGACGCCAAACTGGATGTCGAATTGCCGACTATTTGCCGGCGGCAAAAATTGACACTTTCTTGCCATATGATCTGTAAACCTATGAATTTATTATAAATATAAATTGGCATGACATTTGCTTTGACTGTTCAACTGATAAAAACATTGAATAAGCGAGGCAAATGTTAGTGAACCAGATGAACAATAAAATTCGGATCGCTTGGATAGACGCCAAAGAGCTTTGTCCACAATCAATAAGTGATATGAGCGTTGATTCCGAGTTTGATTTCTCTTTTTCGAACTCGGTAGA
>PBKX01000039.1 GCA_002722215.1 Flavobacteriales bacterium
AATGCTTTGAATCTCATGGTTTATCTGCTATATTCTTTAATAACTTCTCAATTCTTAAAAGAGTATCTAAGATCTCATGAGTTGTTGTTTTGGTTTCTTTAGCTTCCATATCACTCCAAAATATTGGTGTGGGAGGTTGGATTTCTGTCATACCAACAAGAGACGGGCATTACTACAGTAGTAAAATTACATCTCTGCCTGAGACCCGATTGGTCATCGATTCTGGCTCGCTCGAACCAGCAGCACCACCTGTGTCTCATCACCTTATCCAGCTATATGCCAGAAAGATTATTCAGTCACTCCCATGTTGGGTTCGTCAACTCAACAAATATAATATACCACCTCGGTCAACCCTTGTCAACCCCCCCCCTCTTTACTTGGTCCTCGTATTGATCACTCCAGCATACTTAGGATCGTTACCTTCCCTGTCAGGTCTATCCTCATGGGTTTCTCCTTGGTACTCAACCACCAATGCATTCACATCCTTTCTCTCTGCATACACATGGTAGAAACAATCAATTGGAATTGGTCCTCTTGCCTGTAGATAAATTTTCTCATCATCCCATCTTTTTATAATAATATCCTGCGGAGCACCAATTGGTTGTAACTGCACAGAAATACTCTCAGCATGAACCAAGTCTTTCCAATAAGAAGGCAAATCAATCTCAGTTTTATTACGAAGTCTTCCTCTATAATAAACACCAACCTCTGGTCCTTCTATACATGCATGAGCAAGTCTATATCCCTCTGTAGAAGGATGTGGCATATCAAATAACTTAGGAGACCTATCTGCTACCTTATGTCTTGCTTCTAATCTACCAGATGAAAAACAATCAACAGATCCAGTAACAAATAAATCACCCTGCACATACATATTCCCTTTAGAATAAATCGCTTGAGGTTGAGCACCTGAAAGACCAAGGACTGTTTTATAAGGGCTAGTATCCTCTGGCATATTAGGATCATCATTAGCAATAGGACCAACCATCAAAGTCCCCTCTATCTCATCAAAAGCATCAGGAGATCCGACTACCATAGGACCCTCTATCATTGATGATCCATTGATTTTAATTTCCCCTTCCTGTATAGCACCGTTAATACCAGTACCAACCTTTAGTTGTCCACCTACATTTAAATCATCTACATTATAAGACATTTTACTGACCCTCCTTAACTCGTTGTTGGAATTGTCTACCACCTACCTTAGAATCTTTCTTATCTACAGCATCTGTGACTCCTCTAATTGTTTTTCCATACAATTTTAAAACTCCGTTAGCAATAATTTCCATAGTCTGTGGTGTACTCATTTGATAAAAATTCTTAGCAGTTACTAGATGTTTTTTAGACTCCATTATGATGTTTTCACTGGCAGTCAATTTAATATTACCTCTATCAGTTTTTTCACCCTTAGCAACTAACTCAATGTCAGTTGCCTCAAGTCTGATCTTACCATTACTGGCTTTAATAATAATATTACCATGCTCTGCCTCAATAAAGCAACTATCAAGTCCTTCTTTATCAGCAGCTTTCTCAATCCAAGGATACTTACCACATTTAACTTGGAATTTACCAGTACTTGTAGAAGTTGTCCATCCCCTCCTCACACTATCATTATCTAAGGAGAATTGATGCAATCCATCCTTAGCATTAAGCATAACTGCAGAAGTTACATCAGAATCTTTATGGATCTGACCCATAGTAATAGATCCATGATCATTACCCCACCCAAGAGCAGTATAGTTAATCTTAGCAGTATCGTATCTACTACCTTCATTTTGCCCAACTATTCCTGAGCTATTCCTTTTAAGCAATCTATTTTTAGAAGGTGTCCTATTATTCTTAAAATTCTGTGATATTGGCATTAGTATTACGTAAGATTATCGGGGGTTCCAGGAATGTTAAGTCTAGGATCATTACTAGAAACATCAGTACCTTGTCTCTGGATCGCTGATGGAGTTGTTGTTCTCTCACCATCAATACTCTCTTGTAGAGTAGCATAAACTTGAATTGCTTTACCAGCAGTCTCAGTTATTCCAGCATAAGGAATACCATTCTTATAATATATCGATCCATAGTATGCACGACCTTCTATATATCCAGTCTGCTTTAATCCTACAAGATCAGTTACCTGAATTAGTTCATCAGGAGCAGCATCAATTGGATCACGAATTACTTCCATTCTAATATGACCTTTAAAATTAGTACCAGTCTTAGATGGTATTCTAATAACTGGTGTAAAAGTAATTCCAGGAGCAGTTCCGTCCCCAGAAGTCAACCAAGTTCCACCAATACTTACTTTATCAACTCTACCAAAAGGATCATACTCAACATCAAATTCTAGCTCAGTTGGTGGGTCAGTCTCTGGTTTATCTGGATCTCCACCACCATCTCCATCTCCACCATTATAGTTAATACCTGGATCATCTATCACAACTTCAACAGGAATAACTTTAACAGGATATGAAGTACCTCCAATTCCAGGATCTCCTCCGCCTGGTGGTGTTGTTGGAGTTCCTATTCCTGGTACTGGCCAACCACATCCAGGATCAATAACTAAAGGATCTTTAAGTCTACCCTTACCGCATTTTATTTGCTTACATGGTGGTGGAATAAGTATAGCACACAATCCTATTGGATTCTTATACCATGACTTACCTTTTGCTGCAGCAGCTTCAGGTGTACCTGGTGCAGGTTTATCTTCTACTAATCTTGTAATACCAACCGCCATTCCAGAAGGATTGTTATCCCATGCTTGCTGGCCTCTATAATAATCCTCTGATAATTTTCTAAACAATCCATCTGCATTAACATCTGTAAGTCCAAGTCTACCTTTAGGTGCAACTGCTATCTTATGATTACCTTTAGTTACAATCATCTTTCTTGTCAAACCAGGATCCCAATTACTCCTATCTCTAGCAGAAACTCCTGCAATTGTATCAAAATCTCCATCAATTACAGTTTGACCATCTAGATACAAAGAACCATGAGCATCATTTGCAAATCTAAATTCATACTCCCCTGTAGCAGGGAAATTAACATTAGACCAAACATAATTTATAGTTTCTCCACCACCAGTTTTAGGATAATCGGGGGAAATACCAGCATCATTCATCCAAGAACCATAAGATTTATGTTTAAAATTATATAATGCTGGTCCACTATAGGTCACACCATTTCTTGTATTATCAATTATAAGTTCTTCCACTCCAATAGCAGAAGACATTTGATAAACATCTATAGTTTCTAAACGATCCCAAGGACTCTTAAATGCCATCTTAGGATTAGGTTTGATTATCTTCTTCTCTTCAGTCTTCCATCCTGACTCTACAATAGTAGGATCTGGTATGTTAATAATTGCACTACCATCAGGTCTACGACCATATCCTTTTACAAAAGTAACTTCGTATGTTTTACCTGCTTTAAATGTTCCCCTCTGCTTAATAGTACCACTTACTTTCCACTGATCACCACCTTTACCCATATTATCTGCAAGATTACTATCATTAAAAGGACTAAGACTACTAGCAACAACAGTACCAGAAGGATCTTTTAATATCCAAGCGACTCCTCCTGGATTATTCCTCCATCTAGTTCCATACTTAGGATTATTTCTAACTGTTGCTGATAATTTATGAATACCTGCAGGAACATTAGTAATAGTAAACGTTTTTACCTTTTGATCTATCCATGCAGTGGATCCTACAAGATTCGAGTCCCAATCAATTTTTGCAGTATCATCGGACTGAACATCAACAGTATAATTTCCTGGCGTTGTAATGTTAATATGCCATGTTCCTTTATTTTGTAAACCATTTTTTGAAGAATCATGAACTGGAAAAACAGCATGTGATCTTAAAAATCCAGTGTTATTATTCCTTACCCAGTTAGTATCATTTTGATGACTCTTTACCCAAGGTTTCTGTGGTCCTGTTACAGTTGGTGGTATAGCATCAGTTTTAGGAACCTCAAAGACTAAGGGATCTTTCTCTGTTTGTACAGTAATTTTAGTTACAGATGGTGGTGTATAATTAGGTGAAGCACCACTACCAGTTGTAAACCTATAAGTTATTGCGAAACTATCATGTCTACTTGATCCAGATGATATTCCACCACCTGCAGTGAAAACTCCTGACTTACATTGAATCTGCAAATCATCATCGTCATCTGCTGAACCAACTTTATCACAAAAAATACTACTACTTGTTCCCCTATCTCTCTCAGTTCCCCTCCTTCCAAAAGTATCTGGTCTAAGAAGTCCTTGCTCAGTTGTACCACTCCTTCTACTTGATAAAACATTATATGTCATATTAGTTTTAAGGTTAACACTTATTTCCACTGCTGGACCGTTATCAACAAAATCATCTGCCTTCACCTCAAAACTATGAGATCCATCTGCTGCTGTAAATGCAAATTTTAATCCAACATTATCTCCACCCGAAGTATACACCATGAACTTAACTTGCTCTTTCGGAGGTGGGGGAGGAAGTGAAGCACCTTCCAATGCATCCCAAGTATATGCAAGATCAGCATCTACTATATCATTACCATAGGCAGTAAGATAATACTTATTAGATTTTTTACTAATTATTATACCATGAGGTTTATTATTTTTAGTGGTTTTAACTGGAGCTGCAGATTGCCAATCTTTAGTACTAAAAATTTTCTCAGTAAAGAACTTCTTCTTAGTCTCATAATTCTTAAAATTAGATACATTAGCAGTTAATGTGTTCTCACCTTCATGCATATAAACTTTAGTTTCCTGTGGCCACTTAAGTCCCTTTGTATCTTTTGGCTTTACTACTACATCTAAACTAGATCTCTTATATTCCTCATCTTTAAAAGCAATAGCAGGATCATCTGTTCTTTCAGCAACCCTATTACCATTAACCTCAATCCATCCAAAGTTATCTACCGTACCTTTTAAAGTATATTCTCCTTCATAAGGTGCATCTATCTTCCATGTTTGTTTCCATCCATCATTATTTCCTGTACCATCTGTACCAGGAGTATTAAGAGGAGGAATTGGAGATATTGCATACTTATTTGTCCATTTATGCCAATAACCAAACTTAACTGGATACCAAGGAGATCCTTCTGGTTTCATTCTTGTATGCCAGATAGGACTCTCTGGACATTCACCTTCTGCTAATACTGGAGGTACTATTGCTGGAGGTGGTGAAGGTGTAGGTGCTTCAATGGATAAAGCAACGCCCATTGGATTTTCATTCCAACTCTTAGGATCTACAACAGTTTTATATGCTAACTTTGCTTTTATATCAATTGCCAATGCCATTGGATTGGTTGTAGGCCATTTACCACCAGGAATCTGATGAAGTACTGCAGTAATAGGATATGTTCCTGCCTTTATGTAATAAGTATGAGTTGTCTGACCAGTATGACCAAACTTTCCTTGACCAACTGCCTCAACTGCATCTCCAAAACTATCATAAGTAGTCGCATCTTTTCCATGAGTAAATCCTATTTTAGTAAATGTAACTTGATCCCCTATAGATATTGTTACATCATCATCAACATGAACATCTATATTATAATTTGTAGAAACAGGGAAGTTAATATTTCCCCATATAATTTCATGATTACCTGCATAGGGCATATTAGGAAGGGCTAATGCAGTATCATAAGGAGCAATACCATACTTACCTAAGAGTCCACCCTTATTAGTTGTTTTCCATAATCTTCTATTTGCTTTATCAATATACTTTAAAGTATTAAATACACTTGTCTCTTTAGTCTTTACACCTTTATCATAAACAACTATAGTGTCACCTTTTGATAATTGATATGCATTTCTTGCAGAAAATATTACATTCTTAGGAGTAATAATCTGTAGAGTATTACCTTTTCTATGACCCTTATCAAAGAAATCAATTTTCTGATCATCTTCACTAGGACTGGTTCCTGTATCACCAATAACAGGAACATTAGTGTATGGCAATCTATCAAATGTTACTCTATACTTTCTACCATTCTTAAAGTTACCCTTCTTACTAATGATACCTTTCTGTTGCCAATCTTTACCACCTTTACCTAAATTATTTGCAAGACTATCATCATTAAAAGGACTAAGACTGGTAGCAACAACAGTACCAGAAGGATCTTTTAATATCCATGCAACCCCTCCTGGATTATTATACCATCTATCACCATACCTACCATTATTTTTAACTGTCGCTCCCAATTTATGAATACCTACAGGAACATTAGCAATGGTAAATGTTTTTGGCCTTTGTTCTATCCATGCAGTGGATCCTACAAGATTAGAGTCCCAATCAATTGATGCCGTATCATCTGATTGAGATTCGATAGTATAATTTCCTGGCGTTGTAATGTTAATATGCCATATTCCTTTTTTTTCAACATCATTCATACTAGAATCATGAACTGGGAAAACAGCATGTGATCTTAAGAATGCTGTGTTACTATTTCTTACCCAGTTAGTATCATTTTGATAACTCTTTACCCAAGGTGTTTGTTTTCCACCAGTACTAGGTGGTTGCCTATCTGTTTTAGGAATCTCAAAAACTAAAGGATCTTTCTCTGTTTGTATTGTAAGCTTAGTAATAGCAGGTCTTTCTTTGGGAGTATTATCTACAGGAGCAACACCTCCATACCTATAAGTTATTGCGAAACTATCATGTCTACTTGATCCAGATGATATTCCACCACCTGCTGTAAAAATTCCTGATGCATCTGTAGTTTTAACTTGTAAATCATCATCATCATCTCTAGAACCAACTTTATCACAGAAAATACATTTACTTGTTCCTCTGTCTTTTTCTACTCCCCTACGTCCAAAACGATCTTCCCTAAGACATCCTTGTTCAGTTGTACCACTCCTTCTACTTGATACTATATTATAATCTATATTAGGTTTGACATTAACAAACAAATCCTTTGCTGGATCATTGTGTACATAGTTATCTGAATTTATCTCAAAGCTATGAGATCCATCTGCTGCTGTAAATTTAAATTTTAATCCATCACCACCACCAGAAGTATAAACTTGAAATTTAGCTTGTACTCTCTCAGGTATAGTTGGTTTTGGTGTTTCTTTTCCATCAATACTTTTATCCCAGAAAAAATCAAAATCTATATCAACAAGATCATTTCCAGCTACTTTATAAAAATAATTATTACCTTCCTTTATAAACCTTCCACCTGCTTCCCTAACAAGTGTTTCTTTTGATGGTTGTATCGGTGCTTGCCTTGTAATTACTCCATTATGAAGTTTAAAAGATACTTTTTTACTAGTAGCAATACCAACATTATATTTAATTGGTTCTGTTAATCCAGTCCATCTATTCAATGATGCTATCTTTTGATTATCAACATATAAATCACCAGTATCAATTTCACCATCATACAAACCCCTAAAGATATACTCACCACCCCAAGGAAAATCTATATCCCATTCAAAATCAAAAGTCTCACCACCATGTGCAGATCCAGGTTCATCTGATGGTGGTACTGGTGAAATACCATATAAATTTAAGAAGTCTGACCATTCAGTAACACTAACAGCATATCCTACCTTAGTTACTTTACCACTCTTAGACCAGTTAATATTTTGGTTATTCAAATCTTGCCTTGTAGTCCACCAAGGATTAGTTAAGTTCTTAAGATTCTCTAGATACTTATCAATCTCATCCATTAAAGGATCTACAGCATACCTACTATACTTTGTAGGATCCCACTCACCAGTATCCTGACCATTTACACCCCAAACTCTACCATAAGGTACACTAGTATCATCACATATATCAGGTTGATTATCATCCATCTGATCCTTATAATATTTCCAAGACTCTACACAATTATCACCATCTGATACCTGTACACGAACTACAGAACCTTTACCAAAACCACACTCATCCTTTACCTCTACACTAGGTGGGAATTGATATCCATAACCAGGATTTGTAATATCTAATGTTAATACACCACCATCAATTCCTAATACTGGGTTAGCAAAAGCACCTACTCCTCCACCACCAGAAAAGAAAACTTCTGGATTCTGACTACATTCATGTTGTAAATCTACTGCACTACAAGCATCATTATCCTTCTTTGGAAGTAAATCATCTGGTACTAATGCATTAACTTCATCTATACCAATATAACTTACCTTATCCCTATTCCTTAAAATAAATGCAGTGTTTGGATACTCTTTCTCATAATCATTTGCTTCGCATATAGTTACTCCCTGAACATATCCCCTAATACTAGAAATATAACCAACAGATATCTCATTCTGAGTGGCAGATCCAAATATATTAAATTGAGTTGCAGCAATGCCAGCCATTTATTCTATAGTATAGTCAGAATACATATTAGGTATTTATGATGGTGAAGATGAGTTAATTACATTCTTAGCATCATCATATATCAATTCAGGTTCCCCTAAAGATGGTTCAATAAATGGTACTCCACCAAATGCTTCCTTACCTACATCTTTGACCTTACCAGCAATGTTTTCAATACTTGGTAATTGCGAGTCTGGTTTTGAAGAACCTCCTGTTCCCATCTTATACATATCAGAAACTGCTTCATTAGGAGGCAACTCAAACGGAAATACATTTGCAGCAACATTTTTAAACTTAAGAGCTTGTGTTATGTTACCACCTATACCACCAATCTTACCTAATATATCATCAAGACTTTGACCTGTACCTTTTAATTTCTTTTTAGGTTTAGTACTGGTAGATGTAACAGTAAATGTTCCATCAGTTGAAACTACTCCATAATTATTTTGATTTACAAATAAAACATCCCCACCTTGATAATCAACACCTCTCTTAATAATATCAATACCACCTGGGTCTATAGGTCCAGCAACCATAGTTAACTTAAATCCACCATTACCAGCAATAGATCCTGTTCCTCCTTGCATGTGAGGATAAATTTCATCTCCTACTTTATACCCAGTACCTATTGTATGAACCCGTACTGTTTGTATTGCTCCTGCAGTAACAGTCATGTTAATCTGCATACCAGTACCAATACCACTAGTATCGCAAATTACACCACCATGATTACCATTAACATAATTAGTCCCTTGACTTATCCATTCATAATTCTGAGCACCATCTACTGCACCATAACCAGACAACCCACCTGAAGATACTTTAATATTAACTATACATCCCTCACCTTTACTTGTAGTAATTCCTGGATTAACATTACCAAAAATCCCAGTAGGAACTGATGTAGCAGTAAGATAATTAGTACCACCTATAGTCTGATCCAATACTTCTGCATCAGTATATCCCATAACCTCACCACTTATCGCTTCACCACTATCTTCAGTTGCACCAGTCGAAGTTAGCATCTTCTGCATATCATCCATAAAATAATTCATACTTCTAACAATATTATCATTGGCAGTATCAATCATCTTTCTATTAGCTGTTATAATCTTTGCGGCCAAATCTTCAGCATAACATACAGGTACTTTTGGAATAGTTGGTATTTCAGGGTCATAATTCAAATTGATAATCCCACCTGTAGTATTTGTCGATACCGATGGTACTGATGAAGATACTAAGGTTGAATCAACACTTGCTAAAGTCTCACTTATAGAACCTTGATCTAAATTATCACGAATACTAGTAGGTGATATCAATCCAGTTTGTTCTGTAATTGATTGATTAACTATGTTATCAGCAATCCCTTGGAATTGCTCCATAATCTGTCCAGTCTTTATAGTATCTTCTAAAACTTCTTCTACTGTTCCACACATATTATCAGCAATCTGATTATAACTTTGAAGTGTTTGTTGTCCAGTTATCTCAACCATATCTGCCATCATCCATCTTTGACTAGATGGCATCTGAGCAACCTTTTCAGACAACTCTTTATTAACAGTCTTAGATACATATTCCATCATCTTATCCATAATAATCTTCATATACTTTGATATCTCACATGCAGCATTTGCCTGAACTGCTTTCAGATTACGTATGTCTTTATTCATAGAGACAGCATCAATATATCCACCATCCTGCAAAGACTTTGTATGTTTATCAATATCTTTAGCAAGATTATCTATAACAATTTGCATAGATTTCATAGAAGACCCAACTATATCATCAGGTTTCATTAAAGTAATAGGTTTCTGATATAAATCTTCTCTTATGACATCAGCAGCACCTGTCAAATGAATATCATCTATATTTTCTTTAGTTGCTCCTGGTTGTACAGGTGATTGAGTAGAATTTGCATTCTTAATTCTATTATCAATTCCCTGCTTGACCCTTCCTTGTATATGTTCAAATAATTCATCACCTTGCAATGGAGGATCCATTGCTTCAGCTTCTCTCCTAGCATTATCAATATCTACTTGTTGTTGTTCAGATACTGGTTTGTTAACAGGTGTTCCAACTGAATTAGTTTCTAATTGACTGTTTGCTTCTTCCTGTTCATCTTCCTTTGTCTTTGGTTTCTCAACAACCAAATCAGTTTCGGGAACAGTTTCCTTAGAAGATCCTTGTTTAGCAACCGCACCCTCAGAAAATCCACTTACAGGTGTCAGATTATCCTCACCAGTCTCAGAATCTATTTCCTGTTTTAACTTAGTTTGAGCATTATTACCAAGGACTCCCATGATAACAGGTGTAGATTGCTCCTTACCATCAAGAAAAAATCCAAAAACAAAATTACCCTGTCTAAGTGCTGAAGTTTGGAAAGAACTAGCCTGTCCTCCTCCAGCAGTAACAGGGTACATTACCTGTGCCCAGGGTAATTCTTCTGAGACTGGAACAGTCTTATCATGAAGACCTATAATCCTTACCTTATATCTTCTACCCCAACCTGGAACAGATTCCTTATTAGTATGTTTACCTGGAGACATATTATCTCTCCAGTAAGAATCATCAGCTATCTGGCCTATCCACCAGAAGAAATCAGCACCTAAAAAGCCTGAATTAAATAATGATCCTCCAATATCCATAAGTTAATCGTCGTATACCTTACACTCATCTGCATCTGGATGATTATCACAATAGATCTCTAAGTGATGATCTTCGTGTCGTGTATGATAATCATTTATTTTACCTTCATTCGCATCTACCTTATCATCCTTATGATAAACATCATAATCAGCATGAACATTCTCTAAGTCTTCCTTAGTATATTCATGCATACCATGATTAGTATGCTCCTTATTATCTTTAGGGTCAATGTAAACTTCGTGTTCTAAATCGTGTTTAATAGTCATAGGTGTTTTCTCCTAAGATTAGCTTGCTGTACCCTTTCTACCAAATGTATCCCTAACCAAATTGATTTTGGTATAGGTATTATCTGGAGTCATATAGTGGCATAAATCCGCTATAATATATATCCCACCAGCTTGCTGGTCTTTCTCTCCAGATTTATCCGCATTAAGTCCAGGTGCATCTACAAATATAGCATCACCTACGTGTAATGAAAAGTCTCCAGGTATTGTAATCGTGACTTTTGATGAATAAAATTGGTTATACCTCCTAATTGCCTGATTAGTTATCTGTATGTACTCAAAGTTTTCAGTTTCACATTCATCAATTTGACTTGAAGTATCACCACTAGGTAATGATCCTTTATCAACTAGAAAATATGTTGTCCTACTAAAATTTTTCTCATTACCTTTATTAACTCTATCAAACTCCTTATTTAATACAGGTAAGCCTTTACCAGCAGATTGTTCAGTATCTTTTTCATCTGCTTTACTAATAACTACCTCATAGAAACATGTAAATGGATCAAACAAAATCATTTTACTATCATAAGCACCCTGTTTTAATTTCTCCTGTACATTAACACGATTATCTAAATTATACTCTAATGCTTTCATATCATATCCTGCAGGAAGATTAACACCTTTAGACTCAGGTGTTTCATTATAAATGATAGATTTTTTCTTTGGATTCTTAGAAGGATCTAATAAAGTATCTAATGATTTAAAATAATATCCATCAGAAGTTTCATAGAAAAAATATCCTGCGGCTTCTCCCTTCTTACCTGCAGGTATAGACTTCTTAGATAATGCATTCACCATAAAGAAGGGTTTCTTATTATTACCAACAAAATTAAAATTATTTTCAACTTCCTCAATATCCAATTCCTTTTCAGTCTGAAGATACTCCTCATTATTCTTTAATATGTCTTCAATATGATCGTTAATCTTACCACTGTATCTACTATTAACTCTTATCTTTTCATTTAAAATAAATTCTTTTGATACTAATTCTAACTGTATCAATTCAGTCTTTGTATCACTGTCTACTGGTGTTATCTTATTAACATATAAAGTAAGTTTAGGAGATTTACCTATAGAAACTTCATTGTTATCTATAAACTCAATCTCAACTCTTTCCTGACCTACAAGAGGCAAACCTTCTCTTACCGTCTTACCCTCCTTAGTTGAATCTCCTGAGTCAACAAACCTTACAGTTGCTCTAATAGTATCTTGTAAGATACTCTCAAAGTACATTAGTAAAGTAGTTCCAGATGAAATATCTACTGCTTCCTGTGTCTTATTGGAAACAATACTAATACTTTTAATTACAGCTGGTTCTGCACTTGCAGTGAGTATTTTATCTGTCATTTTATTATTACTCCGTAATTATATTTAACCAAATTGATCAAGAGACTCATAAGGATCCTCTCCACTTCCACCAGAAGCACTAAGTGATAACTCCTCTCTACTTGGAGGTGATGCAGATGCAGAACCACTATCCTGAACAATAACAGTTGTTCCAGCACCTTCTTCATATGAAGCATGAGAACTTACAGAAGATATCTTTTCATTAGATGCACTTACATTCTTACTAGTAGTACCAGCAACCTGTAGTTTAGGTGTGTCTGCTTCCTCATCGACTAAAGGAATCTTCATTGCTTCACCTACACCCATAACAAAATCAGTTATAGAAGTATGAATTTTTTCAATCTTCTTCTTATATAATTTGTTCAATTTTCTCTTTTCTTTCTTTATAGGATCTTCCTTCTTCTTCTTTTCTTCCTTTTCTTCTTTCTTATTTGATGATGTAGTTTTGGCTTGGACTTCAGCAGGTGTACTTGGTCCACCGCTAGATGGGAAGAATGATTCCTTCAGATGCTTGATCATAAAGACAGGATTCATTAACTGCCATATTGCAGGGAAACCTTCTACCTTACCATCCTTAACTAAACCTTTTAACAATGGATGCAAATTAAATATAGTTCCTAACACCTCTGGTATACTAGGAAGAGAATTTAATAATTTGTTTATCGAGAACCCACGCATCCCTTTAGGTATGAATCCCCAATCAGGAACCTTGAAATCCATCACTGCCTTGTAGATAGGATTGAGAGCCAAGAATCTATACATATAATTCCCAATACTTTGAGCAGGGAATTTCACCATCGGGAAAGTATCAATAAACCTACCAAATCCATCCTTAAAGAATAGGAATATATTCTTTCCTACATTAAAGATCTTCATAAAGCTATCTTTCAGGAACTGAAATGCTGCTTTAGGATCTCGTTTTATAATCAGATAATATAATAACTCACCAACAAACACACCAATTGTTTCACCAATCAGTGTACCAAGAACAGGAATAGGTATAAAAGTTCCAAGTGCTCCACCTAATGCTGCACCAAGTGCCTTAAAGATAGCCTTACCTGGAGGATCTCCTGTTAAGAGAGATACAATACCTACGATAAGGGGTCCCATGATAGGAATCCTTCCAAGGAATCCCTTTACTGCTGGCATTGCACCCTTAATAGCAGGGGCAATAAACTTAGCTGCCTTACCAAATATCTTACCAGCAATTCCTCCTACCTTACCTGCTGCTGCTTTACCTCCAACCTTAAATATACCACCAGCCTTACCAAGTAATCCTTTACCCTTACTTAATAAGTTAGCACCCTTACCAAGTATATTACCTGCTGTCTTAGCAACATTAGATACCACATTCTTAACACCTGGTATCTTCATCAGGTTTTTACCAACCCTCTGTGCTATATTCTTTGCAAAATTAAGAGCATTCTTAATAATATTCTTAGCAAACTTTGCTACCTTCTTAAATATTATCTTCGCTATTCGGAAAGTTCTTTTTATGCTTGCAACAATTGCCTTAAATATTTTCTCACCAACTATCTTCCATACAAGAAATCCATTGATAAGAGTATTCAAATGACCCATAAGGTCTTCAATCAGCTTAGCACCCTTCTCACCAACCATATTCTTGATGAGACCCATAACCATATCATAAAGTTTATAACCCCAATCAATAAAGGTCACTGCAAACTCAAGAATTTTACCAGCAAAAAGTATTATACCATCCACAGCTTTTAGAAGACCTTCAGCAAGAGGAACCAACTTTGGTAACAAAGGAAGTAACTGCATTCCAACATAACCAAATACTATAGTGGTAAAGAATTTTTTTAATCTATCCCAAAGACCCATAACTTGTTTGGGTGCTTTCAACTTCATTCCTTTTTTCTTCTTCTTTGGCTTTGATTCTAATTTAGTTTCTGCTGCTGCTTGTTGTGCTGCTTCTTGAGCTGCATGTGCATCTGCTTTCCGTGCTTTCTCTGCTGCAAGAGTACCTTTCAATATACCATCTATTGCAATAACTTTTGATTTAATTCTGATAACATTATCTTCTACGCTACCATACTCACCATCTACACCAGTATGTTTCTGAATAGCACCACCAGGAGAAGGAACTAAGGAAGTAGTAGGTCGAACAGCAAGTGCTCCACCTTTGCTTGGTTCACCACTACCCCTAACATCAGCAATCAGTTCATCTAATGTTGGTTTTTTAAAAGCAGGTTTCTTCTTTCTATTCAATAACTTATCAGTAGCAATCTTCTTTACCTTACCCTTGACTGCTCCAGTCGCTAATTTTTTACCTAGTGCTGCCCAAGCCATAATATTATACAGTTATCCCCAATAATTTCTGCTTGTTAGATTTCCTTGCAGGATAGATAACAGGAAATTGAGGAATCGTAGATCCACCAGGTACAGGAGGAGGAGTAGATCCTGCTCCACCTTGCTGAATAACAGTTACTTTAGATTCATTTGATGCAGGAGGAGAAATATTTGGACCTCCTTTTTGCATCTGTGCTATTTTTGCTTTTGCTTTATTAACAAGATCTGCTCCTCCACCACCTTTTCCATCAAAATCAAACCAACCACCAGTGGCAGCATCAGCAGCACCTGCCAACAATCCACCTAGTCCTCTCTTTTTACCACCACTAGTTGCAACTGCTGGAGGACCAGACATTCTACCAGGATGTTTATGTTCCTTAATTCCTAAAGCATGAGCCTTATGCAACTTAACATGCTCCTTCTTAGGTATCCCACCAGTCAATTTCTTAATAGTATTCATAGCAATATTAGTGATCATACCCTTCACACCACCAATCAACTTTGTCATTATACGTATCTGAGGACTAAGAAGTTTCTGTGCAGAACCCCATATCTTACCTAATATACCCTTCTTACCATCCTTACCATCAGTACCAGAACCTCCATCAGATCCAGATGCACCATCAGCACCAGAACCTCCATCAGATCCAGATGCACCATCAGCACCATCAGATCCTGAAGATATCTTTACTGGTTCTGGAGGAGTATCACCTACCTGACCTCCACCTGAGAAGTGTGGAACCTTTACCATATCTGGTTTATTAGTTCCACCTGCTGCAGCATTCATACCTGCAAGAGTATCAGCACCATATTCTTGTACAGCACCCTTACTCATTACAAACTCACCATCAGTGAGCATAGCAGGAACTCTATCCTTACCCTTTGGTCCCTTTACTTCACCACCTCTATCCTCTACCTTACCACCATCTTCATACTTATCTACCTTACCACCACCAAATAATTTTTGAGTAGGTTGTGCTTGTTGTTCACCAGTTTGTAATTGCTTTGCTTCTTTTGGAGCACCTTTTGTTTCTTTTGAAGTATCTTGATCTGCTTTTGGTTCTTGTTTTACATCAGTATCTACATCCTTTGATATATTATTAAATGCTTCATCACCAGCTTTATCAAGTTCTTTACCCCCACCCGTCAAGAATCCTGCTATTCGACCTGGCAATTCCCATACAAATTTAGCTGCATCAATAATCTTAGGGACACCCCACATCAATAATGCAACTACTCCTACCAAAGATGTTACAGAAGGTCCTAAGAATGCAATAAGTCCTGCAACCAATACAGGCCACCAGTCCTTCACAAATCTGAATAAGTTACTAACTTTATCTGCATTTGCTGGATCACCAAACCAATCCAACATTGGCATAAGTATTTTACCTGCCAAGATTGCTACAAAGAATTGCTTAATTCTATCAAGAATACCAGTAAACGGTTTGAATACTTTCGCTGCAGTATCCTTTATCTTACCACCTAAACCTTTAGATGCTCCTTTTTCTAAATTCTTTTCTTGTGCCTTTACTTCTTTCTCTTCTCCCTTTACTCTAGCATCTTCCTGAGTATCCTCTTGTACCTTAAACTGATCTTGTAGAGTTTTATAGATCGAGTCTACAGTATCTGCAATAGTAGATATAGGACCACTAATTCCTGATAATATATTAGAAGATTTATCCTTTCCTCCTGATTCCTCTGAGTCAGGTGGAGTAAGACCATCTGCTGTACCTTTGGGTGGAACTACTGCAAGACCACTAGCACCTGTAGTATCTGCAGCAACTTTATTTGCACCAGCAACTGATGTTCCTTTCTTAAATGCAGCACCAGTTATCGTTGTTCTCCTTTCTCTAAATCTTCTCTTTCTTTCTTCCTTACTTAAATATTCTCCTGATGTATCCGTACCATAAACAGTTGATGAATAATCTGATCCGTCAAGAATTGCAGTGCCTACAGGACCAGGACCACTAGCAACACCAGCAGCACCTCCAACACCAGCAGCACCAGCAGCACCTCCAACACCAGCAGCACCAGCAGCACCTCCTAAACCATCAGCACCATAACCATCTAAACCATCTACACCACCAACACCAAAACCATCAGCACCAGCAGCACCTCCAACACCACCAGCACCA